>DMPD01000179.1 GCA_003456125.1 Cyanobacteria bacterium UBA8156
GCCCTGGGAGAGGGGCTGGGGGTGAGGGCAAACCTCTCAAAGTTAATTAAAATGACTATATTTTATAGAATGCCATGGGTGAGCAAAACTGGTTGGTGACCAATGAGGGGCGATGCGAGGCTTGGGCAGAAACCTCAGCACCGGCAGATTGGATTCAACCCTATCGCCTGTACCGATTCTTGACGGATTTGGAAGACTTGCTCACGGCGATTGCGGACGATCGGTTGCGGCTGCAAGGTATTGCCCCCCTGGTGCGCAAACTGTTGGCCAGTTCGGATTGGTTGCAGATGATGCCTTGTGAACCTGACCCCGATACCGGTTGGGAAGTATCCATACTGTACGATGAACCCTTTTTCCCCTTGACGGTACAGTTGGTGGGGTGGGCCCCCGGCCGCAAATCCCCGATTCACAATCACGGGAGTTGGGGGGTGGTGGCCCTGCTGCGAGGACAGGAAAAGAATACCTTCTGGCGGCGATCGCCCACGCCCCAATCACCGGACAAACTTCAGAGGGTGGGGGAACAGGTTTTGAATGTTGGTGACATTCTTGGTTTGATGCCCGATGCCATTCACCAGGTAGAAGTCCTCGGGGATAGCCCAACCGTGAGCTTTAACGTTTATGGCGAAACCAATTACGATCAACGGTTTGAGTTTGATATCCAAAAGCATACCGCCCACATTTTTTAGCTGTCTTTGTGCGAGGGACATCAGCCATGGGTCGTCCATTTCATCGTTTGCTTTCTTGGAAGCCGCTGTCTCCGCACTCGCTCCAATTTCGTTTGACCCTGGAGCTGCTGCTGCTGGTGATGGTAGGGATTGGTGGCATCGCGACGTGGGCGGGTTGGCACATGGAGCAGGCTTTGGTTTCGGCCCACAAGCAAAACCTGAAATACATTGCCATGAATTTCCTGTCCGAGCCGATCGTGCCCGATCGCCCGGCGGAGGTGATGGAAAGGCAAATTGAGCAGGCGATCGCCCGGTTTTCCACACCGGAGTTACGGATTTGGGTGCGGAGTCCCAGCGGTCAAATTCTGGGTCGCTCGGTGGAAGCCTCCAGTTCCCCGTTGCATTTGGCCAGTACCATGGCGATGACCACCGCCCCTGCGCAGCCGACGGTGTTTCAGCTAAACGATCGCTACGTTGTCCTGTGCAGCAATCCCATCGCCCTGGGCGGGATGTGGATGGGTCAGGTGTACCTGCTCAAAGACATCACGGAGGACCACCAACGCCTCACGGCCGGCGTGCGGGGGCTGGTGTTGTCCAGTTTGGTGACGGTGGCGGGGTTGGGGATGGTGCTGGCGGGACGCATCCGGAGGGCCCTCCATCCCTTGGAACACATGAGCCGGGTGGCCGGTGCTCTTTCTGCGGATGATTTGAGCGGGGCCAAACTGGAGCTCGATCGCGCCCCTGCGGAAATTTTGGGATTGGCCACCGCCTTCAATGAAATGCTGATGCGCCTATCCAGCTCTTGGGATCAGCAACGCCAATTCGTCGGCAATGTTTCCCATGAACTCCGCACGCCTTTGGCGGTGATTGCCGGCTACTTGCAGAGTTTGTTGCGCCGTGGCGAAAACCTGAGTCCCCATCAACAACAAGCCGTGGCCATTGCTTCTGCCGAAGCCGAACGCACCATTCGCATGTTGCAAGATTTGCTGGATTTGGCCCGAGCCGATAGCGGTCACCTTCATTTTCGTTTGACACCGACCATGCTCAACACGTTGGTGGCGGAGGTCGTCCAAATGAGTCAGAAGGTGAGCCATCGCCAAATCCATTTGGCCCTGACGGATGAAGATGTGATGGTTTGCGTCGATCCCGATCGCCTGCAACAGGTGTTGATCAATTTGGTGGACAATGCTCTGAAATATTCTGATGCCAATCAAGCGGTGGATGTGGTTTTGGAAAAGAACGAACAGCAGGCCTTGATTCATGTCTGCGATCGCGGCATCGGCATTGCTTTGGCCCATCAACAGCGGATTTTCGAGCGGTTTTACCGCGTGGATGAAGCCATGACCCGCTCGCGCGACGGCACGGGACTGGGATTGGCGATCGCCAAAAGCCTGGTGGAGGGGATGCAAGGCCGCATTGCCTTGCGCTCCAAGTTGGGGGAAGGTAGCCTGTTTACCGTTACCTTGCCCCTCTGGAAGCCGTCCCCATGACTCCTCACATCCTCTTGCTGGAAGATGATGGCAAATTGGCGCACCTGATGGAAACCGAGCTGGGCTTGGAGGGGTATCGGGTCACGGTGGCGAACAATGGGCTGGCAGGCTTGGGTCTGGCCCGGGAAATTCAGCCCGACCTGTTGATTGTGGATTGGATGATGCCGGGTTTGTCGGGGTTGGATGTGTGCCTGCGACTGCGGACGACGGGGCTACAGGTACCGATTATTCTGCTGACGGCCAAGGATGAAATTCCCGATCGGGTGGCGGGCTTGAATGCCGGGGCCGATGACTATGTCACCAAACCCTTCAGTTTGGCCGAACTGTTGGCGAGGGTGCGGGCCCATTTGCGCCGGGCCCACCCCAATCTGCTCCAATTGGAAGATCTGACCCTAAACCGGACGGCCCGGGAGGTTTTTCGCGATCGCCGCTTGATTCAGCTCACGGCCAAGGAATTTGATTTGTTGGAGTTTTTGATGCGGCATCCCCGGCAGGTACTGACGCGCGATCAAATTTTGGAACAGGTTTGGGGCTATGGTTTTGTGGGGGAATCCAACGTGATTGAAGTGTACATTCGCGCCCTCCGCCTCAAACTGGAAGGGAATGATTCCCCGCGGCTGATTCACACCGTGCGCGGGGTGGGTTATGTGCTCCGCGGTAGTAGCGGCCCAGCCCTACCGTGAGCCGGCGATCGCCCGACTGCCTTGGCGGAGGTAGGTTTGGGCCACCCGCTGTACGTCTTGAGGGGTAGCCTCCTGGATCGCTTGGGCAAATTGGCGATCCCACGGGAGCGGCAGACCCATCGCCTCCCGCCAGCCCAGGGCCTGGGCCCATTGCCCGTTGGTTTGGCAACGGAGGGCGTGTTGCCCCAGCACCTTGCTTTGCAACATTTGCCATTCCCACTCGGGCAGGGGTTCGGTTTGCCACCGTTCGATTTCTTGGGCCAGGACAGTGCTCGTGGTTTCGGTGTCGGCGGGGGCCGTGCTGGCATAGGCCAACAGGTGGGAACCGGCGGCCCGCCAGGGAAACGTCGCGGCTACGTCGTAGGCCAGACCCCGCTTTTCCCGGAGTTCCACGAACAACCGGCTGCTGGGGCCATCCCCCAAACCCACGCTTAACAAATGAAACGGGATGGCATCGGCCTGGGCGATCGCCGGGGCCGGCCAGCCCCACAACACCCAGTTTTGCGGGTGCCCATGATCTACCCAGGCATCGGCAGGACGGAACCGACGGGCAGGCAGGGGAAAAGGTGGGGCCGTACCGCGCCAATCCCCAAACTGCTGGTCGATCTGGGCCCAAACCGCTTCCGGTTCCAATCGCCCCGCCAGAGCCACAATCAGGCGATCCGGTTGAAACCAGCGCCGGTAGTGATCCTGCACTTCCGCGCGCGAAAGGGCGGCGATCGCCTCGGCCGTACCCAATTCCGGCTGACCGTAGGGATGGGCACCGTAGAGGTGGGGGCGCAGGGCATCCCAGGCGGCGGCAAAGGGTTGGGTCTGGCGTTGTTGCACCGCTTCCAACAACAACCGCCGCTCTAATTCCACTTCCGTTGCCGGGAACGTTGGCCACTGCACCAAATCCCCCGCCAACCGCAGCAAGGCCGGCCAATCTGCGCTCACCCCCTTGAACCGCACCAGAAAATAATCCGGTTGCACCTCGGTGCCCAACCCTGCGCCCAACGATTCCACCGCATCGGCAATTTCCCGGGCGTTGGCTGTGGTGGTGCCCCGCGTCAAAACTGCCGCCAACAGTTGACCGATCCCCGGTCGCTCGCCGTCGCAACGGCTGCCCCCCACCACAAACAACCGACCCGCTACGACATCCGTGGTGGGATTGGCCAACACCAAGGCGATCGGGCCGTTGGGCCAAACCCGACGCTGGAAATTCACCGACAACTTAGGCTGGATGGGCCGTCACCATGGCCGGCGATCGCCCCAGATAGGTCTGGGCCACGGACTGCACGAATTCCGGTGTGAGTTCTTCCACCAGAGAGGGATAGGTACGGGACCAATCGGCGACCCAATCGGTGTTTTCGGCCAAAACCTGATATCCCAAAAACGCCGCCAACTGACTCGGGTCTTCCATGGCAAAGGCAAACTGATTTTTCAGCGATCGCTGGGCCCGTTGCCATTCCCCAACCGTAAACCCTTCGGTCCACAGGGATTGCACCAGGTTGTGAACCACGGGCATCACTGCGGGCAGCCGTTCCGCCGCCAACTGCGCCCGCAATACAAACAGTCCGCCCGTGCGCCACGGTGTGAACGCGGTGCCGATGTCTGTCACCCAACCCCAATCCTCCCGCAGGGTGGCCACCAACCGCGACAACCGCCCTTCCCCCAACACCGCCGAAGCCAGTTCCAGTGCCGCCACTTCTCGCCAACCGGAGGTGGCCGGCCCCGCCCACCCCAACCACCACAGGGTGGTGCCCAGACCCGGTACCGTCAAGGTTTGGGGGGATGCCGGTGCCGCCATCAAGGACGCGGCAGGGAGAACCCCGGCCGGTGTCCCCCAAGGGCCGGCAAAGGCTTCCTCCACCATGCCCACCGTCGCCCCGAGGGAAACGCCGCCCACCACCGCCACCACTAGGTTTTCCGGCCGGTAACGCGCTTGATGAAATTGCCGCAGCGTATCCAGCTCCAGGCGATCGAGGTCGGCGGCACTGCCCAAAATGTCGCGGCTGTTGGCCCCGCTCGGAAAGACAGCCTCCAACAGCGCCTGGTACACCGCCAGCCCGCCATCCCCCGCCGCTTCCGCGATTTCGTGGTGGATCACCGCCCGTTCCTGCTCCCATTCCTCTGGATCGAGGGACGCCGTCAACAACAAATCCCCCAAACAATTCAGGGCGATCGCCAGGCGATCGGCGGGTACCGTCAAGCCAAACTGCACACTGTCGGCCGCCGTGGCGGCATGGCTGAAGCCCCCACACATTTCCACCACCGCATCCAATTCACCCGGGGCCACTGCCGCCGACCCGCGAAAAACCATGTGCTCTAGGGCGTGGGCTACCCCAGCCGCCGGCTCGGTGGCGGTTCCGGCATCCACCCACACCGAGACGCTCACCGCGGCCAGGTGCGGTACCGCTTGATGCACCAGTCGCAAGCCGTTGCGCAACCGCAAAACCGTGGCGCTGCCGGCTCCCCCAGACTTGGTAGCGGTGTCCAGGAAACGATCCACAGTGTCCAAAGCCATAGCCGGGGCGTGCAAAGTATGCCCTCTACAAAATCACGGCCACTCTACGGATACTGTAGCAAGGACTACTTTTTGCGTCTGGGAGATGCGGCCACCGCTGCCATGGCGTAGCATACAGAGAGTAGCTCGCGATCGCCCCTGTGTTTCCTACCATTGCCCTCGAAAATGTCCACAAAACCTACTGGATGGGGGAGACGGAGGTGCGGGCCCTCGACGGAGTGACGTTGCAGGTGCAGCCCGGCGAATACTGCGCGATCATGGGGGCCTCCGGCTCCGGCAAATCCACGGCCATGAACGTGATTGGCTGTCTGGATCGACCGACGACGGGTACCTACCTTTTGGATGGTACCGATGTGGCCCAATTGGATGATCCGCAATTGGCGGCGGTGCGCAACCAAAAAATCGGGTTTGTGTTTCAGCAATACTTTTTGTTGCCCCACCTCAACGCCCTCGAAAACGTGATGCTGCCCCTGACCTATGCCCAGGTATCCCGGGCCGAACGTCAGGAACGGGCCAAAGCCGCCCTGGATCGGGTACAGATGGGCCATCGCCTGCGCAACCGACCCCACGAACTTTCTGGTGGTCAGCAACAACGGGTGGCGATCGCCCGGGCTTTGGTGCACCGCCCCCAGTTGGTGTTGGCCGATGAACCCACGGCCGCCCTGGATAAGAAAACCGGGCGGGAAGTCGTGGAGATGATGCAGCGCTTGGTGAAAGAAGCCGGCACTACCATTTTGATGGTCACCCACGACAACCGCATTTTGGACATTGCCGATCGCCTGATTGAGCTGGTGGACGGCACCATCGAGCGCGATCGGGAAGGGATCGCTAAGGGTGAAATTTTTATGTTGTAGGGGTTAGGCTGTAAATCGTTCCAAATCCTCATCTTGCCAAGACAAGGGGTCTTCGACGGGTTCCATGTGGGTGATGACCGCGGTGCCGGGGAGGGTTTGGGCAATGGCTTGTTCCAGGCGATCGCACAGGTTGTGTCCTTGTTTGACCGACCAATCGCCGGGTACCAAGATGTGTACCGAAACAAAGCGCCGGCGACCCGCCCCCCGGGTGCGCAGGGCATGAAACCGAATGCCTTGGGCGGTGTAATCGGTCAAAACGGTCTGCAGGAGGGCTTGCTCGGCGAGGGGGAGGGCCGTATCCACCAAACCCGCGACGGTTTCCTGCAACAGGTGGTAGCCAACCACGGCAAGGTGGAGGGCCATGGCCAGGGCGATGACGGGATCTACCCACAGCCAGCCCGTGTAGTGAACGATGCCCAACCCCAGTACCCCCCCCACCGAAGTCCAGACATCGGTCAACAGATGGTGGGCATCGGCCCGCAGGGCGATCGACCGCAGGCGGCGACCGGCCCGCCACAGGAGCCAGGCGGTGCCCCCATTGATCGCCGTGGCCAAGACGGTGAGCGCCATCCCCTCGGTCAAGGCCGGCAAAGCCACCGGCTGGTGCAGGCGGCCCCAGGCGGTCAGGGCAATCCCCACCGCCGCAATGCCAATACCGCCTCCTTCTACCGCACTGGCCAAGTACTCAAACTTGCTGTGGCCAAAGGGATGCTCGGTGTCCGGGGGCTGGGCCGCCACCGTCAACATCCATAGCGTCACCCCCGCCGCCAACAAATTTACCCCTGATTCCAAGGCATCCGAGAGCAACGCCACCGAACTGGTGAGGAGGTAACCGCCGGCTTTTAGAGCCATGGTGCACACTGCCGCGGCGATCGACAGCCAGGCATAGGTTTGGGGCATCGCTATTTCGTTCACAAAGCCGTTCCCCTGGATTGTAGCGGTGGGATTGTCGGCTAGTATGGAGGGGCAGCACGGGAAAATCCCCATGGACTTAAGCGAAGCGTTGCAAAAAGGATTCTATGTGTCGTTGGGAGCCACGGCGGCCCTCTTGGAGTTTTGGCAAGACCCCATTGCCCGCGAGCAGAGCCTGAAATCCTGGCAACAGGATTTGGATCGCTTGGTGGAAAAAGGGGTAAGTGCCGAGATCGAGGCCCGGAATTTCGTCGATCGCATGGTTGCCCAGCAAACGGGAGCACCCACTCCCCGCGCGGCAGAACCGGTGCCCACCACCGTCGATACGACGGCCCAACCTGCTGACCAACCCGCCGAAGACGGCTCCAGCGGCGTCCCCCAAGACGATGCCCAGGCTTTGTCCCAATTGACCCAACAACTGGCGGATTTGCGGGCGGAGTTGGAGCAACTACGGCAGCGCTAAGGCCCGATGCGAATTGACATTGTCACCCTGTTCCCCGACTTTTTCCAAACGCCGTTGGCTACTGGGTTAATTGGGCGGGCTTTGGCCCGGGGCATTGCGACCGCAACATTGATCGATCCCCGAGATTTCACGCAAGACAAGCACCGTCGCGTGGACGATGAGCCCTATGGCGGTGGGGTGGGCATGCTGTTGAAGCCGGAGCCGTTGTTTGCGGCGGTGGAATCGTTGCCGGTGCATTCCCCCCGCGAGGTGGTGTTGATGAGCCCCCAGGGGGAACCCCTCACCCAAAACCTGTTGCGGCATTTTGCCGGACTGGCGCAGTTGGTGTTGGTGTGCGGCAGCTACGAAGGGGTGGATCAACGGGTCTGCGATCGCCTGGTCGATCGGGAAGTATCGTTGGGGGATTTTGTGTTGACCAGTGGGGAAATCCCCGCGTTGGCGGTGGTCAACGGTACGGTGCGCCTGTTACCGGGAACGGTGGGCAAAGTCGATTCCCTCAAATACGAGAGTTTTGAGGCCGGGTTGTTGGACTATCCGCAGTACACCCGCCCCCCCGAGTTTCGGGGGTGGTGCGTCCCGGAAGTGTTGCTGTCGGGAAACCATGCCGAGATTGACCGCTGGCGGCGGGAACAACAAACCGAACGTACCCAAGCCCGGCGGCCCGACTTGTGGGAGCGGTGGCACGCGAGTACCGAACAAGCAACCAATCGGTAGGCGATCGGGGAACCGAGCCAAGAACCCTACCCGGGGGAGGACATAGATTGGAAACCCGCTAGGAAAACCCCCAGGAGCAGCACGCCGCATTCCGTCCATTCCACGATCGCCCCGTAGGTATCACCGGTTTGCCCCCCCAACTGCCGTTGGAAGTAGGTGCCCACCCCCCAGGCGATCGCACTGGCGCCTACCCCCCCCCATGGGAACAGCACCAGGGTCGAAAAGGCCAGCAGACCCAGGGCATTGCCCCAAACCGCCCAGGCCGCCAATCCCTCGCGATGAAATTTGCCCTTGCCCTCGGCTCGGAGGTAAGGGTCGTGCCAGATGACCCGCAACTGGCCCCAGCGCCCCCAGGCGGCCGCCACCATCACCGTTGGGAACACGGGCAACGCCGCCAAAGCAGCGGTCTTCAACAGCAAAATCGCGATCGCCGCCATCACGCCAAAGGCACCGGCGTGGCTATCGGCCATCACCGCCAACCGTCGCGTCGGATCGGTCACCGCCAACCCATCGGCTGTATCCATCGCCCCATCCAGGTGGAGACCCCCCGTCCACCACAACCACAGCAGCACCACCAACACTGCCACCAGGAAGGGATGGGCGGGTAGCAGCAGTGTCAAAATCTGGGCGATCGCCGCCAACAGTCCCCCCAAAATCAGTCCCACCGTCGGTGCCCAGGCCGCAATCCCCCGAAAAGCCAATACCTCCCCCGGTCGGACCAGGGGCCAACGGGTATAAAACAGTAGCGCTGCCCGCAGACCCATATAATTAGAGAGAACATCAAACACGATCCTATGGTGACCTGGTTGGTTTGGGGGGCCTACGGTGCTCTCCTCGGTCTGTATTTGTTGGTGGTGCCCCTGGCCCTGATGGTTTACCTGCGGCAACGGTGGTACAAAACCAGCTCCTTCGAGCGGGCTTTTTTGTGTTTCATGGTGTTCTTTTTCTTCCCAGGGTTGATGGTGATTTCCCCCTTCCTCAACTTCCGTCCCCAAGTGCGGCCGCAGTAGTCCCATGCGCCGCATCGATGCCGTTTTGGTAGCCCTCTTGTTCTTTGGCATGGGCGGCTTGTCTTACTGGAGTCTGCGCTGGTTGGGGTTGCAGGACATCACCGCCGGCATTTGGAGTCAATTGGTTTTGGTCACGGCGCTGCTGACTTGGCTGGCTTCCTACGGGGTGCGGGCCCTCACCAAAACCATGACCCTCGATCGCCAAATTGAAGCCTACAAAACTGCCTATTGGCAGCGGCAGTGGGAGAAGCTCTCGCCGGAAGAGCAGGCGCAAATCTTGGCCGAGACCCAAGCCGAATCCGATCCGGAGTAGGCCCCAGAGGTTGTTACAATCGCCAAGACCTCATCGGCGTTGGAATATGGGGCCTTTGGGCAGAGCGATCGTTTGGCCGTTGCCAAGTCCGTGATCATGGGGGCCGCCAAACTGGATTTGGTGCTGTTGGCTTTGGAAGCCTTGACGGGCATCACTTCGGAGGCCATGCTGCAAACGGCGCAGGAGGTGGGGGCGGCTACCATCCTGCGCGATCGCGTGACGTTGTGGCGGTTGCGGCAGGCCAATCCGTGGCGACGGGGTCGAGGTCGCAAAGGGTTGGATTTGGAAGAAGCCCAAGCTTTGGTGGCGGTGGGCACCCGTCTGGCCCAACAACACCATGCCACCATCCGGGCCGCTGTCGCGGCTTGGGAAGAAGGGCGGTTGCAGCATCCCCCCTTGGTCGACTACCTGGAGCGGTTTGCCGACCTCTGGCGCGATCGCCTGCAACCGGCGGCGCCATCTACAATGGAGGCGATGGCCCTCAAACTGTTGGTAGATTTGCTGTTTTATGGGGGCCCTGCCGGCCTGCAACGGCTGTGGTTGGCCCTGCTGGAGGAAGCAGGATGATGGAACCAAGCACCGAGAAAGGCACTACACAAGGCACCGCAAAACGCTACGAGACCCCCCTTTGTTGCCTCCAGTGCGATCGGCAGGGGTTTAGATTAACGGTGGGCGAAGCCGAAATTCAGGGCGATTGGGCCCGATTGCAACGGTGGCAGCGCACGGTGACCCGCTATGTCGAGGGTTTGCTGCAGGGTTCGGCACCCATGGCCACCCACCGGGTCTCGGTGGACGGCGAAACCTACGTTTTGAGCAACCTGCAACTGTTTGACCTGTTCACGGCCCTAGCGCAGGCTGAAAGTCCAACCAAAACCGCGCCGTTACCCTTGGTGGGTTTGCTGGGGGGGACGGGTTTTGCCCTGGGGGTTGTGGTGACGTTTGGTCTGTTGCCCCGTTCTCCTGCGGTCGAAGTGGCGCAGACGGCGGCCCCGCCCCTCCCCCCCCTCGAATCCTTCGCCGAAGAGCAAGCCCCATCCCCCGCCGTAAATTTGCAGTTGCCCCCGGCCAGCGAGAACGTGGCCAAATCCACCCCGCCGGCGGTATCCCTGCC
>DMPD01000178.1 GCA_003456125.1 Cyanobacteria bacterium UBA8156
CCCCCCGCCCGCAAGGAGGAGACGGCAATTTGCACTGGAATTGGCACCGAGCCATCGCCCTGTTGGGCCGCGTAGAGAGCTGCTCCCAGGGAGTCGGTACCGATCGCCTGCACCTGCCGGTAGCCTTTTTGGGTCAAAGCCAACGTTACGTCGTTCATTGCGCTGGGGCCCACTACCCAACCAATATAGCGGGGGAATAAACATTTGTGACGGAAGCCCGTGGGCGATCGCCCCAGCCGCTAGAGTGCAAGAGAACGCATACCCCAAGAATGTGCGTACACTGGTAAAGAACAAACCACAAGCAACAAGGGGGAAACTGTGGTTTCAGCCGCACCGGATCGAGTCGTTGGTCGTCTGATCGACAACGGTCGTCGCAAAAACAACCATTACAGCCTCGAAGACTTTTTCCAACCCGATCGCGACGAAGGTCAGGTTTTGGATTGGAACGGTCTGCGCAACGTTTTGACCACTGAAGATTTTATCATTGGTCTCCAAGAAGGGTTGGAGGAAGAAGTGGGGGAAGCCTCCGCCGCCGTGATGTACAGCATCGGGTGCGAGTGGGGCCGCAAAGACGGGGAATTTTTCACCGAGTGGTTCGAGCGGGATTTTCAGAAGAGCATCCGCCAGGCGAGCCTGCCGTTTTTGTTGGAAACCTGGTGGTGGCCCTTCACCGCCCAGGGATGGGGACGCTGGAGCATGAACACCCAGGATCGGAAACAGGGGTTTATGTTCATCAGCATCTACGATTCCGCCGTGGCTCGCACCCTAGGGGACGTGGGGAAACCGGTGTGCCACCTGTACGCGGGGTTGTTTTCCGGCTTTTTTACCTACCTGGTGAACAAGCAATTGGAATGCATTGAGATTCAGTGCTATGCCATGGGAGAGAGCTACTGCAAATTTTTGTTGGGGGGCAGCAACCGGATTGATGCGGCCTCGTTCTGGCTGCACGAAGGGGCCACCAGCCGGGACATCGAGACCCGTTTGCAGAATGGGGAAATGTTGAAATGAGCGCTTGGGCATCGCTTTCGGTGCAACAATTTTGGCAGCAATTCAACTGGGACGGTCGCCCTTTGGCACCGCAGGGCAGCGCGACCGTCCGGGCGGGTCTGTCCCTATCCCTGAGTGTGGCCCAGTATTTTGCCCGGATCCCGTGGGAAGGGCGAGCGGTGGTGGCGGCCCCGGTCAGCGCCCCGGTGGTTCCCGAAGAACCCACCGAGGAGTTGGCCACCCTCGAAGACTTTTTGGGGGATATTTCGGCCTTTTTCTAGCCATTCTCGGGGCTCCCCTCTGCCGTGCGGGGAGAGGGGCTGGGGGTGAGGGCAAGCTAATATTTTCCGAGTTGGGGTGCAGGAGGCAAGCGATGAATCGAGAGCTACAGGATTTGATTGCGCGGGCTGAGGAGCGGTTTTTGGCCGATGGCGATCTCAAACTTTTGGAATCCTATGTGGCTTCCATTCCGGAGCGTCTGGCGACCTACCGCATTTTGCGCGATCGGGAATTGACCATGGTGCAGGCGGTGGCGGACGGGGCCAGCGAGGCGTTGCCGGGGGTAGCCGAAGCCGACCTCAAAAAAGCCCTGCAGGGGTTGTTGCTGGTGGTACGCTACTGTGCCATGGGTATCCTCACCGACGATGAAAACCTCCTCAAACAGCGGTTGTTGGGGTGGTTGGAGCAGGTATCGGGCCCCGATACCAAAAAAGCCAATGAGGTGATTTACAAACTGTTCAATCAGCAAGTGCGGCAACACCTCAGCGAAGGGCAAATGAACCTGTTGCAACCGTTTATCACCACCGCCCAAGTGACCCTGATTTACTAAAATCCTGAAATTCCTGTTTGCAGATTGCCGTTGGAAGATTTGAGGATCAAAACCATGATTTCTGTTGCCGAGCTGATTCAGGGCGATCGCGTACCGGGGAATTATTTTGACTACCCGAGTTACGTGCGGGGGGAACTGGAGATGGGATTGCTGGAGAACCGGCGGGGCGATCGCCTGTTGGCGGTACCGGACACCCTGATTTCCGCCTTGTACGAAGCGTTGGCGAAGGAAACCGGACAGGCGGCGCGGCTGGTGTTGTTCAACTGCGGCAAGTGGTGGGGAAAGAGCTTCTACACCCGGTTTACGGAGTGGCTGACGGAATACTACGGGATGCCGGTGGCGGAGATGGAAATGCAACTGTTTGGGTTGTGTTTGCAGGAGTGTTGGCGGACTCACGGTTGGGGGCGGTTTGAGTTGGATATGGCCCACCAAGAGCGAGGATTTCTGGTGGTGAAAACCCGGAATTCCCCCTACGCCAAACCGTTGCCGAAGATGAACCAGCCCAGTTGCTACCTAGAGGCGGGCGTGTTGGCCAGTTTCTTTTCGCGGTTGGCGGGGCGGGAGCTGACGGCGGTTCAGATTGCCTGTGAATCGATGGGAGCCGATCGCAACGAATTTGTGCTGGGCTTGCCGGAGCGGCTGAAGCCGGCGAGTGCCGGGGTCGAGGAAGGTTTGGATCGGGAAGCGATTTGGAGCCGGTTGCTGGGGTAATGGTCTATGTGGTGGGGGCTGGTCTGGGGGAACGGTACCTGACGGTGCGGGGACGGGAGCTACTGGCGACGGCCGAGGCGATCGTGTGCGATGACTTGGTGGATCGAGCCGTGCTGCGGTGGGCCCCCCAGGCCACGGTGTATTGGGTGGGGAAGCGCGGGGGCCAACCGAGCATCTCCCAGGAAGCGATCAACGCCCTGCTGGTGGACTTGGCCCAATCGGGGCAGCGGGTGGTGCGGCTCAAGGGGGGCGATCCCGGTGTATTTGGGCGATTAGCCAGTGAGTTGGGGGCTTTGCAACAGGCAGGTATTCCCTGGGAAGTGGTGCCGGGGATTTCCAGTGCGTTGGGCGGGCCGTTGTTGGCCGGGGTGCCCCTGACCGATCGCGATCGCCCGGCGGTGGCGATCGTGACGGCCACAGCCCTAGACACTTTGCCGTGGGGGGCCCTGGCCCAAATGCCGACGGTGGTGGTGTTGATGGGGGGAACTTCGTTGCCGGCTTGGCAGACCCGGTTGTTGGCGGCGGGGAAACCGCCCACCACGCCGGTGACGTTGCTGCGGGATGTGGGGGGCCCCCGGTACCGGATTTGGGAAAGTACCTTGGGGGCGATCGCCACGGTGACGGCGGGGGAGGATTTATCACCCTTGGTGGCGGTGGTGGGGGCACAGCCGGAATTTCCGCCAGCGCTGCCGTTGGCCGGTCAGACGGTTTTGGTAACCCGGGCGGCGGAGCAGGGAGCCGAACTCACCCAGCGGTTGCAGGACTTGGGGGCCCGCACCCTGGAAATGCCGGCCTTAGCGGTGCTGCCCCCTTCCACTTGGGAACCCTGCGATCGAGCGATCGCCGCCCTATCGACCTACACCTGGTTGTGGTTAGCCTCGGTCAACGGCGTGCGGGCTTTTGGGGAGCGCTTGGCCCAACACGGGTTGGACAGCCGGGCCCTGGCGGGGTTAAAAATTGCCGTGGTGGGGCGACAAACCGCCCAAGCATTGTTGGCCTATGGGTTGCGGGCGGATTTCATCCCCGCAGATTTTACGGCGGATTGCTTAGCCGAAACCTTGCCGTTGGTGCCGGGACAACGGATCTTGTTTCCGCGGGTGGAATCGGGGGGGCGCACCACGGCCCTCCAGCGGTTGCAGGGGCGGGGGGCCCACATCGAAACCGTGCCGGTGTACGAATCGGGGTGTCCGGCGGCGGTGGCTCCCGAAATTGTGGAAGCCTTGCGCGCCCAAGAAATGGCGATCGTCACCTTTACCAGCAGCAAAACCGTGCAGCACTTTGCCCAATTGCTGGATGGGGTGGCCACCCGGAGCGAGTGGCGGGAATGGTTGCAGGCAACGGCGATCGCCGCCATTGGCCCCAGCACCGCCGAGACCTGTCAGGAAGTCCTGGGGCGGGTAGACTGCATGGCCCAGGAATTTACGTTGGCGGGATTGGTGCAAGCCCTGGTAGAGGGGTCAACGAAAGCCTAAGAAAATTGCCATTGGGGCCCGACCCTAGTACGATCCAAACAGTCTTCCGCACGTCCGCCGTATGCGCATTCTTGCCCTTGTGCCTGGAGGAATCGGGGATCAACTGCTGTTTTTCCCGACCCTCGAAACCCTGCAGCAGTCCTTCCCCAAAGCGGCGATCGACGTGGTGGTCGAACCACGAGCCGTAGCCGCCTACCGTCTGTGTCCCGTGGCCGTGACCCCCCGCCCCTTCGACTTTAAGGCCCGCAACAGTTTGGCGGATTGGGCCAACCTGTTGGGCATTCTCCGCGAACAGGAATATGCGATCGCCCTTTCTTTGGGCCGCAATCCCAACATTGGTCTGTTTTTGTGGTTAGCGGGCATCCCGCAGCGGGTGGGCTACGGCGATAGTTTGTTTTTGACCGATCGGGTACCCTACAACGGCCATCAACACGCCGCCCATGCCTACCACGACTTGGTGAAAGGTCTGGGGATCGCCACCCCGCCCCCCAAAGTGCGCATTGCCGTCGCCAAGGCCGATTTGGAATGGGCCAACCGGGAACGGACAGCCCTGGGCATCACCGGTGGCTACATTGCGCTACACCCCGGGGCCAGTTTGCTGTCCCAAATCAAGGGCATCGATAAAATCTACCCAGCCGCCCAATGGGTCGAGGTGCTGCAGGGACTCCAAGCCCAAGCCCCCGACCTGCCGATGGTGCTGTTGCAGGGGCCCGAAGATGGGGCGATCGCCCAGGAAATGGTGGCGGCGCTGCCGGGCATCAAGCCCATGGTGCCGCCGGATACCGGGAAATTGGCGGCGTTGATTGCCGGGGCTAACCTGTTTTTGTGCACCGATAGTGCGCCCATGCACATCGGAGTGGCTGTCGAAGCCAACCTGTTGGCGCTGTTTGGGGCCACCGACCCCGCCAAGTTGTTGCCCGTCCATCCCAACTTCCAGTTTGTGCAGGCCCCCGCCGGCCAACCCATCGCCGCCATCACCCCCACCGCCATCTTGGCCAAACTCTTGACCTAGACGCTAGGGGGTTTGGTATATTGAACTGGCATTCCCCATTATGCACAATCCCTTGCGGAAAACCGCAATCAGGGTGCTATGTGGGGATTTTGGTGTGAAGTGATAACGCAAGGACGGTACAGCCCCTGTCCCGTACTGGTTTTATGATTGTTTTGCGTAGATGCTTTGTGCGGGTGTGTTGTGAGTGTGACCCGCTTGGTGAGACCGAGTCCTAACGGATAAGGTTCACCGCAAGCGATTTGGGACCGTGGTCTGGAATCCAAAAACCGTGGAGGAGTGAGTATGTCTGCCTGGAAGTCGTTGTATCGTTGCGCTCTGTCGGTATTTGCCTTGGCGGCGGCCCTGACCCCGACCCGGGCGATCGCCAATTCGGTCGAAGAAATGAGCCTCAGCACCGCCAACCATCCGGTGTTGCGGCAGGTGGGGGCCCTTGCGGAAGAGCCAGGCACGGTTCAAACCGTGGGGGAACTGGCGCAGGTCACTTCGGTGTCGCAATTGAGCGATGTGCGGCCCACCGATTGGGCGTTCACGGCGTTGCAGTCGTTGGTGGAGCGGTACGGGTGTATTGCCGGTTACCAAGAACGGATGTTTCAGCCGCCGGTGATGCCCTCGGCTCCCATTCGCGGTTTGGGGCAGAAAACCTTGGCCCAAGCCGATACGGTCAACGTGTTTCGGGGGCAGCGCAGTCTGACGCGGTTTGAGTTTGCCGCTGGCTTGAATGCCTGCATGACCCGGATGAATGAATTGCTGACCGCCGGCTTGGCCGACAAGGTGAGCAAAGAAGATTTGGCGACCCTGCAACGGTTGCAGGAAGAGTTTGAAGCGGAGCTGGGCACGTTGAAAGCCCGGGTAGATGGGCTGGAAGGCAAGGTCGAGAAGCTGGAAGCCCAACAATTTTCGACCACCACCAAGCTGAGCGGTCAAGCCATCTTTGCGGTCTCGTTTAACAGCGGGGGGGATAAGCCGGTGTTTGGCCCCAACTTGGTGCGGGGCAACGGCATCACGGGCGATCGCCTCAACGACAGCAGCAAGTTGAACACCACGTATGCGGCGCGGGTGCGTCTGGACTTCAACACCAGCTTTACCGGCAACGATTTGCTGATCACGCGGTTGGAAGCAGGCAACGGCGGCAACTTCTTGGGCGGCGTGCTGGGGGTGGGGCCCAATGGCAACCTGGGGAACGTGGGCTTTGGCACCTACGGTCTGGATTTCAGCGG
>DMPD01000109.1 GCA_003456125.1 Cyanobacteria bacterium UBA8156
TGGCGGCCAGACGTGTGCTCTTCCGATCTCTCCTCCGCCCTGGGACAGGGGCTGGGGGTGAGGGCAAACCTCTCAAAGTTAATTAAAATGACTATATATGGCCAATTTACCGACGGGCACTGGGGGCGATCCGCTGCAACTGCAAAGCCAACAACGAGATGCCAAACGTGGCGACAAACAACACCGTGCCGATCGCCGCCGCGTAGCCAAAATTCAGCCGTTGAAACCCCTGTTCGACCAGGTAATACACCACGGTTTGGGTGCGGTTGGCGGGGCCGCCCCGGGTCATCAGGTAGGGTTCCTCGAAAATTTTGAGCGCCGCCACGGTTGTCAACACCAGCACCAGGAAGATATAGGGTCGCATCAGGGGTATCGTGATGTCCCAATGTTTTTGCCAGCCATCGCTGCCGTCCAGCGCGGCGGCATCGTAGAGATCGGCCGGAATGGTTTGCAACCCGGCTAGGTAAATGGCGGCGTAGTACCCCAACCCCCGCCAGATTACCGTAACGGCGATCGCCACCGTAGCGGTACCGGGTTCGGTCAGCCAAGGGATGGGGGTGGGCAACCAACCGTTGAGCAAGCCGTTTTCGGCGTAAATCCACTTCCAGGTCACGCCGGCGATCGCCACCGACACCAAGGCTGGAAAGTAGCAAACGGTCCGAAACCAGCCCGTGCGGGGGCGATTGGCCAAAATGGCCAGGAGGAGGGGGGCTACCACCAACACCGGCACCACCAGGATCGCCAGGAACAGGGTCTGACCGATGGCCCGGCCAAAGGCCGCATCTTGGGCCAGGGTCTGGAAATGGGCCAGGCCAATCCAAACCGGTGGCGACAGGGCATCGTAGCGGGTAAAGCTGAGGGCCAGCACCTGCCAGGGGGGGCCAAACACCACCGGCACCAACACCGCCAAACCTGGCAACAACAGCAGGTAAGGGGTCAATTGCTGGGGCCACGCACGCAAAATCGGCAACTTCATGGGGTTTCGGAGAGGGCGGCATCCATTTTCGTCCGAGGCGGCGGCGATCGCAACAGGGGTAAAATAAGCGAGCCGTACCGATCGCCGCATGAACCCTTGGGGATGGGTGGGGATGGCCGCCCTCAACAACGCCATCGGCAGCTTGATGCTCAAACAATCCCGGGTCGGAGCACCTCCTGGCTTTGGTGGCTTGGTGTTGTCGCCGTGGTTTTGGGGAGGCTTGTGTTTTTACGGGATCAACGTGTTGATCTTTGCCAAAGCTTTGGAAACCTTACCGGTATCGGCGGCTTATCCGGTGTTGGCCGGCCTCGGCTTTACGGCGATCGCCTTGGGCGGGGCCTGGTTTTTTGGCGAAGGGTTGGGGTGGTCGCAGGCGTTGGGCATGGCGATCGTGGTGTTGGGGATTGGGTTGGTCGCGCGACGATGATCCCCCACTGGCAATTGTTGCGTCCCCACCAATGGATCAAAAACACGGCGTGTTTGGCCGGTGTGGTGTTCGGCGGCCGTTTGGGCGAACCCGCCGCCCTCCAACAAGCCGCCCTGACCTTTGCCGTGTTTTCGTTGGCCGCTTCGGCGGTGTATGTCTTCAACGACATTCAGGACTTGCCCCGCGATCGCCTCCATCCCCGCAAGTGTCGGCGACCGTTGCCCAGCGGCACCGTGACCGTACCCCAAGCCTGGAGAATGGCCCTGGGTTTGGTGGTAGCCGCAGCGGCGTTCGCCCTCGGGTTAGGGCCCGGCGGGGCCCTGTGTGCCGGCGCTTACCTGTTGTTGAATTTGGCCTATTCCTTGCGCCTCAAGCACGTGGTGTTGGTGGATGTGCACTGCATTGCCCTGGGGTTTGTATTGCGGTTGTTGGCGGGCATTTATGCCGTGGGCGATCGCCCCACCGGCTGGATTGTGTTGTGTACGTTTTTTCTGGCTTTGTTTCTGGGGTTGGCCAAACGGCGGGGAGAACTGGCCCAACACCCCGAAACCGCCAGTCAAAGACCCGTCTTGGCCCGGTATAACCTCCCCTTCCTCGACAGTGCCCTCGACAACACCGCCGTCATGGCCGTGGTCAGCTACGCCCTGTTTTCCGCCAATCCTGCCAAAAACCCTTCCTTGGTGATGACCGTACCCATCGTGTACTACGCGATCGCCCATTACAAATTCTTGGTCACCGTCGAAGCCGGCGGCGAAGATCCCGATCGCATCTGGTGGCAAGACCCCCGCATCCGCTACAGCGTGCTGTTGTGGTTGGTTACCTACATGGCGATCGACTACGGCAACCTCAATCTCTTTCGCTGAAACGTAGAGCAGTGGATAGGTTATTCAAGACATCACCGCCTCTGTTGACGGAGCGGAGTCGAAGCCAAAATCGTCCGAACCAAATGGGCAAGCATAGAAATGGATAGAATGGCATCCGTTACCCCGCATCAACCACACCCAATGGGGGACACCACCCGGCCCATCGCGATCGATTTGTTTGCCGGGGTTGGGGGTCTGAGTTTGGGCTTCGAGCAAGCCGGCTTCGAGGTGCGGGCCGCCGTAGAGATCGATCCCATTCACTGCCTCGTCCACCAATTTAACTTCCCCCAAACCGCCGTCCTGTGCCGCAGTGTCGCCGAGATTTCGGGGGCCGCCATCCGGGAACAGGCCGCCCTGCAACAGCAGGAAATCGACGTGGTGTTTGGCGGTTCCCCTTGCCAAGGGTTTTCGGTGATGGGGAAGCGCGCCCTCGACGATCCCCGCAACGCTTTGGTGAAACACTTCCTGCGGCTGGTGACCGAATTGGCTCCCAAATACTTCGTGCTGGAAAACGTCAAAGGATTGACCCTGGGCCCCCATCGCCAATTTCTGGCCGAAGCGATCGCCGCATTTCAAGAGCGGGGCTATCGGGTGCAAGAAAATTACCAAGTCCTGAACGCCGCCCACTACGGCGTACCGCAAAACCGAGAGCGCTTGTTTTTGTTGGGGTGTCGCGCTGATTTGCCGTTGCCGGCCTACCCCCAGCCCCCCGACAGCACCCATGGCAGATCGGAAGAGCGTCG
>DMPD01000182.1 GCA_003456125.1 Cyanobacteria bacterium UBA8156
AAAACCCATGCAGTCGTGCCTGCAAAGCCAAGGCCATATCGGCGATCGCCTCGGTGTGGTCGGGCCGGGGCACGGGCACGCCACCGGCCACCATGTAGGCATCACCAATGGTTTTGATTTTCTCCAACCCGTAGCGATCGCTCAGGTGATCGAACAGGGAGAAGATCCGGTTCAGCAAACCGACCAAATCGGTAGCCGCAATGCGGGCAGCCAATTCCGTAAACCCCACAATGTCGGCAAACAAAATCGTGGCATCGGCAACCCGATCAGCGATCGCGGGTTTCCGGCCGCGGCGGTCTTCGGTACCGGTTTCGCTGCGCAGGTAATCCAGTTCGTCACCGGGGGCAATGGTACTCAGGCGCTCGACAATCACCGCCGGGAAGATGTTTTGCAGCAACCGCTCGGCATGGCGGTGCTTATCGGCAAGGGCCTCCAGCAACTGTTGGCGGGCCACCTCCACCTCTTTTTGCGGGGTGATATTCACGATCGCCCCGTCCCATACGGTATCGCCGAGGGTCGTCCGAAAGGGCCGGGCAAACAGCCGCACCCAGCGGGTGGGGTACACCGGCAACCGGTATTCGCAATCGAAGGGTTTGAGATCGACGGTAGAAGATTCGACCGCCGCCATCAAAGCGTGACGATCTTCGGGGTGCACCAAGTCAAACACCCACTCCAAATGGGTCACGATGTCGCTGACCGACAGCCCAAACACATCTTCGGTACAGGTGCTGAGGTAGGGCAGAGTCACCGTGCCATCGGTATGCAACACCGTGCGGTAAATCAACCCCGGAAAGTTATCGGCGATCGCCCCCAGCAAATCGGCGTGGGAGTCGGGGAAATCCTCCGGGTCCTCCCGGGCCAAGCACAACAACCCATCCCCCAAATCAAACTCGCTGTAGCGCAAGCGCCGGACTTGACCGTATCGGGTGCGAAACCACAGGGGGCAGTCGCGCAGGGTGCCCGGCGGGGCCGGCGGCGGGGACACCATCAAAGCCAAATCGGTGAAGGGTCGCCCCCGCATTTCCGTGGCACTGTAGCCCAAAACGCGGCAAAACCCCGCATTTACCTCCGCATAACGGCCATCCACCACCGTCCACAGCGGGTCGGAGTTAAGCTGAAACAGTTCCCAGAGAACGGCCCCTGCCTCCGCTGCTGCGATCATTAGATGTATCCTTCTAGCCAGTAGGTAGCCATGGATCCCTTGCCCTTAATCTCGATATTCCCCCTCAACTGCAGGCGGTAGTGCTCCTGGAGGTACTGATAGGTAGCCGCCGTCACCTGAATTTTGCCCGGTTCCCCTTGGGATTCCATCCGGCTGGCCAAGTTGACCGCATCGCCCCACAGATCGTAGGCAAACTTCCGCCGCCCGATCACCCCCGCCACCACCGGCCCGCTGTGCAAGCCGACCCTCAGTTGGATGGGGTGCCCCTCCCCGTTCTGGAACCGACCGATGGCCGCTTGCATCGCCAACGCCGCTTCAGCGGCCCGGCAGGCATGATCGTGCGCCGGCAGGGGCAACCCCGCAACCGCCATATATTCGTCGCCAATGGTTTTGATTTTTTCTAAGCCATGGGCTTCCGCAATGGTATCAAACGTGGAAAAAATCTCGTCCAAGAGGGCCACCAACTCCGCGGGATTCAGGTATGCGGCGATCTGGGTAAACCCGACGATGTCGCTGAACAAAATCGTGACTTCGGCAAAACTGTCGGCGATCGTGGTTTCGTTTTGCTTGAGGCGGTTGGCGATGGGAGCCGGCAAAATGTTCAACAACAGGCGATCGGCTTTGTCTCGCTCCGCGGCGATCGCCGCCTGGGCCTGAAACCGATCGGTCACGTCTCGAAAATACCAGTTCATGCCGTAGAACTTGCCCGCAGGGGAAAACACCGGCCCCGAGTAACAGTCAAACACCCGATCGCCAAAGGGAATTTCCGCCCGTTGGGGTAAGTCCGGGTTGTCGTAAGCCGCTTCCACCATCGCCGCCAATTCCTCCGGCAATTCGGCCCGCCAAATCAGCGCCATCAACAACCGCTCGGCTTCCAGACCCGCCAACACCGCCTCCGGCAACTCCCACATCTCGCAAAACCGGTGGTTGTAGTTGATGATCCGCCCCTGCTCATCCACCGCCAAAATGCCATCGAGGGCGGCTTCCTTCTGAGCGTTCAAAAACGAACTGCTGCGCTGCAACGCTTCATCTACCCGCTTGCGCCCGGTAATCTCCCGCGCCACCCACAACACCTGGTCGGGGCCCAACGGCGAAATGTTGGCGGAAAACCAAAACTCCCGGCCATCCAACATCAAGGTGTATTCGGCATCGTGCACCGTCTGTTGGGTTTCCAGCACAATTTGGATGTAGGCCAGATACTCTTCCACCTGGGTGCGCACGGCAGTGGCGTACTGCGCTGCCAATAACTCAAAAGACAGGTCAGAATTGGTGTGCACCAACCGCAAACAATTCCCCTGGCGATCGTAAACCGCGATGATGTCGGTCATGGCTTCCAGCAAAGCCCGAAACTCGGCTTCGGTGCGCGCGCGCTCCCTCACCGCTTCCTGCAAATTCTGGTTTTGATCCTGCAATTTTCGCTGGAGCTGCTGCAGCACCAAATGATGGCTTAATCGAGCCACCAACTCCTGGGGGTGAAACGGTCGCACAATAAAATCTACCCCCCCCGCCTCAAATGCCTGCAACCGCAAGGTCATGTCGTCTGTGGTGCTGACGAACAACACCGGTGTATTCGCTCCCCCCGCCTCGCTTTTGAGCGCCCGACACACCGCCAGCCCATCCATGTCCGGCAAACGCACATCCAAGATCACAGCATTCGGGCGATCGCGTCGCACCCGCGCCGCCACCGCTTGCCCCAAACTCTCCGTTACGACACGCCACCCGAATGGAGCCAAGACCCGTGTCAACAGCAACTGGTTTTCGGGGCGGCTATCCACCACCAAAATCACCACTGCCCCCAGGCTCGATACCCCCTCCTCCTCCATCGCGGGCAGTAGCTCCCCCATGAATTCCCAAAGCGTTGACGTTGCTTCATCTTATCGTTCTTCCCCCGATCTCTACCAGCACCGCCCCCCACCCCTTCTGTCAACCCTTCGTAACAGTATAAAGTATGTGTACTCAATAGATTACGAAAGTTAAGGTAAACTTAAGCAGCGACCACAACGCCGATGGCGCGCCGCGACGGGGAAAGCGGAG
>DMPD01000006.1:0-796 GCA_003456125.1 Cyanobacteria bacterium UBA8156
GTCGGGGCCCGTCACCGGCTGGCCACAGCGGCGGAAGACAGCCGCCACACACGCTTCGCCAATTTTGCTGACCCCGTGATCGGCTTGAATTTTGGCTAGGTTGTGTTGCCCCGTATCGCCGTAGCCCTGGGGAAATGTGGCCATGACCCTTTCGGCAAAAAAACGGGCCCGGGCGATCGCCGCCGGAGTTGGGGCGATGGTCTGAATTTGGGTGAAGTATCGCATTACAGGAAGCGGGTCAACAACACCCGATAACGTTCCTTTTTGGTCAGGGCAATTTCGCCGATGTCCAGCCGGCCTTTGCCCCGGAAAGCCACCAAATCGCCGGTTTTCAGTTGGTGGCTGGGCTGGGTGATCTCCTTCCAGTTCACCCGCACATCCCCCCGTTCGATCGCCTCTACCATTTTGCTGCGGGACAGGCCAAACCCCGCCGAGGCGATCGCATCCAAGCGCAGGGAGGCTTCGACGGTGGCCATTTCTTTGGTTTGGGGGGGGCGCACCTGCAACGCCGCCAAATCGATCGCCCGGGTTTTGACGGGTACCGATCGCACCTGATTGAGGTGTAGCGTTAGGTATTCCGCCAGTTCCGGCACCACCAGGGCCTGGGCCCCGCGATCGCCGTTCACCAGAAGATCGCCCACCTTGGTGCGCTCCAGACCGGTACCCAACAACGATCCCAAGAAGTCGCGGTGGGTGGCCGGGTCAAACAAAAAATTGCCGACAATTTCCAGGGCGGTCAGGGGTACCATCGTCTCATCTAGGGGCAGCTCCCGACGGGCGATCGCCAACCGTTGCC
>DMPD01000006.1:1109-3477 GCA_003456125.1 Cyanobacteria bacterium UBA8156
CGGGCGATCGCCAACCGTTGCCGTTCCGCCTGGGGGAAGCCCCCCCACGCCACCACCTGCACCTCCCCAAAGCGGGCAAACACCTGTTGGGCTTCCCAGAGTTCCGGCGGCGACAGGAAATCGCTGGCTACCACCTCCCAGGTTTGCACCGCGCGATCGCCCCCATCCAGCAACCGGGCCAATGTATCGCGATGGGCGGCATTTTCCAGAGCAGTTCGCGGCAGTCCAGCCATAGGGTTCGTAAAATGTAGCGCAAATAGCGATTTGTTCGGGATTGGGGGCCGTAGGATGCTTGGCAGTACTCCCGGCTTATCGTTACACTTTAATTCGGATTTTGAGTTTTGGCCCATGACCCTTTCCCCTGCCGCCTCTGCTTTGGTTCCTGACCTCGCCAAATTGGGGGGGGAGTGGGAAGACAGTCAAGCCCGCGATCGCCGGTTTCGCCGTCGCATCCGGGCGATCGAAGAATTGTTGGATCGGGTTTTGTTGGAAGAATGCGGCGAAGAGTTGGTAGCTCTGCTGCGGCAATTGCGGGCCATGTGCTCACCAGAGGGCCAAGCCCCGGAATATCCCGCCCGCGAAGTGCTGGAAATTGTCGAACGGTTGGACTTGGATCGGGCCATCACCGCCGCCCGAGCTTTTACGTTGTATTTTCAGTTGGTCAACATTGTCGAGCAGCAGTACGAGCGGGACGAACAGCAGCGGCAACGGTTCGACCGCGAATGCGGCGAAGTGCGGTTTGCCCCCGGCACCTTTAACTGGTTGTTTCCGGAACTCAAACGGCAGAATGTCCCTCCCCGCCACATCCAAGCCATGTTGGCCAAACTGGATGTGCAGCTGGTGTTTACCGCCCACCCCACCGAAATCGTCCGCCATACCGTTCGCCTCAAACTGCGGTCGCTGGCCCAAATGCTCAAGCGGTTTGATGAAATCTCAGCCGGCACGTCCTACGACGACATTGAAATGCTGACCAGTGCGGCCACCTGGGAAGCCGACCTGCTGCGGGAAGAAATGCTGGAGGAAATCCGCATCCTGTGGCGCACCGATGAACTGAATCAAAATAAGCCGACGGTGTTGGATGAAGCCGACAACACGTTGCATTACTTTCGGGAGGTGTTGTTTGAGGCGCTGCCGCTGTTGCATGAGCGATTGCGGCGATCGCTGGGGGCATCGTTTCCCCATTTGCAGCCCCCCGCCTTCCATTTCTGCCGGTTCGGTTCCTGGGTGGGGAGCGATCGGGACGGGAATCCGTCGGTTACGCCCCAAATCACCTGGCAAACCGCCTGTTATCAGCGGGGGATTGTCCTCGAAAAATACCGCCAGTCGGTCGATCGCCTCGGTCAGTTGTTGTCGATTTCCCAACACCTCTCCGATATTTCCCCCGCCTTTTTTGCGCACCTCGATCGCGATCGCCAGGTGTTGCCGGAGGTCTACCAAAAGTACAGCGTGCGCTATTTGCGGGAACCCTACCGCCTCAAATTGGCCTACATCGGGCAGCGGTTGGCCAACACCCACGAACGCAACGCCCGCCTGCAAGAGTTGGCCTGGGAATCGGCGGAGCTGACCCCCCAACTTCACTTTGGCGAAGGTACCTTCTACCGCACCGTCGCGGAATTTTGCACCGACCTCTTAGAAATTCAGCAAAGCTTAGAAGCCACACGCCTCCATTGTCTGTCTCTGGAGCGGTTGTTGGTGCAGGTAGAAGTGTTTGGCTTTCACTTGGCGCGGCTGGATATCCGACAAGACAGCGGCCGCCATGGGGAGGCGATCGCCGAGGTCACCCGTTACCTGGGACTGCCCGACTACAGCACCTTTTCCGAATCCGAAAAAGTGAACTGGCTGCTGGCGGAGCTGCAAACCCGGCGGCCGTTGATTCCCAGCCGCCTGGAATTCGGCGACCTGGCCAACGATGCGATCGCCACCTTGCGGGTGTTGGCCCAAATGCAACGGGAATTTTCCGACGACATTTGCCACACCTATATCATCAGCATGAACCGCGAAGCCAGCGATGTGCTGGAAGTGCTGTTGCTGGCCAAAGAAGCCGGTTTGTTTGACCCGGCCGCCGGCACCGGCAGCCTCAACATTGTGCCCCTCTTTGAAACGGTTGAAGACTTGAATCGGGCCCCCCATGTCTTGCGTACCCTCTGCGATTTGCCGTTGTACCGCACCTATCTGGAAAGCCGGGGCCATCTCCAAGAAGTGATGTTGGGGTATTCCGACAGCAACAAAGATTCGGGTTTTCTGAGCAGCAATTGGGAGATTTTCAAAGCCCAGCAATCTCTGCAACAAGCCGCCGATCGCCACGGTTTGGAACTGCGGATTTTCCACGGTCGGGGCGGCTCGGTGGGGCGGGGTGGGGGGCCCACCT
>DMPD01000286.1 GCA_003456125.1 Cyanobacteria bacterium UBA8156
CGTTGTGGGGAATGGGGGTGATGTCCCGGATCAGGGTGATCTCGAGGCCGGTGGCTTGCAACGCCCGCACCGCGGTCTCCCGACCCGAACCGGGCCCGCTCACCATGACTTCGATCTGCCGCATCCCTTGCTCCATGGCCCGCCGGGCCGCACCCTCGGCGGCGGTCTGGGCGGCGAAGGGGGTGCCTTTCTTGGCACCTTTGAAGCCGCTGGAACCCGCGGAAGCCCAGGAAATCACGTCCCCGGCGGTGTCGGCGATGGTCACAATGGTGTTGTTGAAGGTGGATTGAATGTACGCAACGCCGTTCGGAACGTTGCGCTTCGGCTTGCGCGGGCCGGTACGACGGGTGGGACGTGCCATAGTACTTGATTAATAGGATTTCTAGGCTGATTTGGGCATGTTTTGGCGGCAATCCCCTACGAGATCGCCAAAGGAATGCGGTGCGAGGGATGGCAACACCCATCCCCAAAACTTTATTTCTTGCCGGGGGCTTTCTTCTTGCCAGCGACGGTGCGCCGTATCCCCCGCCGCGTCCGGGCGTTGGTCCGGGTACGTTGCCCCCGTACCGGCAACCCCATCCGGTGCCGCCGCCCCCGATAGCAGCCGATGTCGATCAATCGCTTGATGTTCATCCCTTCCATCCGCCGCAGATCCCCTTCTACCTGGTAGTTGGTTTCCAGTTCCTGCCGCAGTGCCGCTACTTCCGCATCGCTGAGGTTCTTGACCCGCGTATCGGGGTTGATCCGGGTCGCCGCCAAAATCTTCTTGGATCGGGTTAACCCAATGCCGTAAATATAGGTTAGGGCGATCTCGACTCGCTTCTCGCGGGGAAGGTCTACGCCTGCTATCCGGGCCACGCTCTACTCTCCTGCTGGATTGATTGCTCTTGAATTTGCTGGTTTGGGCTAGGCTTTGATCGGCACTAGACTTGAATTACGCTTGCTTGCGCCGGGTTTGCTTGCGCCGGGTTTGCTTGCGCCGGGTTTGCTTGCGCTGGGTTTGCTTGCGCTGGGTTTAGTTTCGCTGGGTTTGCTTTCGTTGCGCTTTCGTCGCGCCGAAAAGTTGCGCCCAGAAATTTCGCCCAGAAGCTTGGGCCCAGAAGTTGCACCCAGAAATTGCACTGGGGAATCGTGCGGAGGTTTCCCTTGGAAGACCTAAGCTGGAAAGCTTAAACTTCTTTGGACCTGAGCTTCTCTCGGAAAACCGGATAAGCCTGACCTCATAAGCCTGACCTCATAAGCCTGATCTCATAGACCTGGCCTCTCCGTTGTGGAGGGCTTGCGCTTCTCCCGGGGGGCTTGCGCCTTCCCTAGAGCTTCGCTTTCCCTAGAGCTTCGCTTTCCTTTGAGTTTTGACCCGATTCCCAAGGGTTTGGGCTGAAAATGCCGACTGAAAATTTTGCCGCAAATTCAATCTTACACTAGAAAGCCGCCCCTTTGTCAAGGGGATTTTCGGATTGGGTGAGGATGGGGGTGGTGAAGGGCTGGCCGGTTATACACCGCCAATGGCAGGCAAACAGGTCGGGTTCTTGCACGCCGATGCTGGCGATCGCCGGGCGATCGGGGAAGGGGATCAAGCGATCGAATTGCAGGGGGTCGATCGAGATTTGCATTAGATATACGCCGGGGGTGGCTCCCAGGTGATCCAACAGCCAAAAGGCGCTGCGGTAGAGGGGTTGCCGTTGGCGATCGCTGAGGGGATAGGGTTGGCGGTAGGTATGGGAACCGGTGGCGGCGATCGCTTCGCCATAGAGGGGCCCCCTGGCGGTCCAGATGATGGGGAGCCAGTGCTGGCCGGCGGGGGCGCTGGCGGGCAGCGACGATAGGGGCGTATGGGTTTGGACCCATTGCCGCAGTCCCGGGATGTCTTGGCAGCGGGCGATGAGGTCGGGGTTAGGCATGGCCCATGGAGGGCAGTTCCAAGCGGTTGAGGCGGCGGCTGCGGGTGGCCAATCGGTAGTTCAGGCTTTGGAGTTCGATGTGCAATTGCCGGTTTTCTTGTTGCAGTTGCCGCACTTTGGCTTCGATCGGTACCATCCGCTCGGCGAATTTCTGCCGGTAAATCTGCGGCATTTCGGCGACGGTTTGCTCCAACATGGCAATCCGATCGAGGTGCTCTTGGACGGCTTGCCGGAGCCCGATGGCTTCCCGTTCGTGGCGATCGCTGGCGAGGCGCGCTTCGTGCAGGGCTTCGGTGGCGGCTTGCAGTTTTTCGTTGAGGGTGGCGATTTCGGTGCTGTGGCGCTCGTCGGCGTTGCGATCGGGGACAAAGCCGATGTTGCCTTTGACCAAGCGAAACAGTTCTTCGGACAGTTGCTTGACCAGGATTTGCTGTTGCTGGAGTTCCTGTTGCAACCGGGCGGTTTCGGTGCTGCTCATGATGGCTCGGGGGAACGTTTGGCGCTGCATTGTACCCCATCTGGGCGGCAATGCCCGCGGCTTTTACAATGGAGGGGTATCCCGATAACTTTTTGGGAGGGGAGAATGACGGGGAAGGTAACGATTGAGGGGACTCTGGGCAACGACACGATTGAGGGCACGCCCCATAGCGATATTATTTTCGGCTACGCGGGCAACAATCAGATTCGGGGGAACGGCGGCCGTGATTTGGTCCACGGCGGCACGGGCAACGACACGATTGAAGGGGGAGATGGGGACGATGCTCTGCACGGCCAGGATGGCGACGACCATTTGCTGGGGGGCGCGGGCCGCGATTCGCTCTATGGGGGCGATGGCAACGATACCCTGGAGGGGGGAGCCGGCAACGATGTGTTGTGGGGGGGCCTGGGCCA
>DMPD01000207.1 GCA_003456125.1 Cyanobacteria bacterium UBA8156
ACAAGGGGGAAGGGCGAGGGAAAGCCCCCAAGGAAGAATTTTCGTTTATGGGGTCAGGGGTTTCCAGCGAGCGGCGGGGGGAGCTGGGGGTGGAGCAAATTTCCTGGGAACTGCGCCAAGTGCGCGATCGCGGCGGCAAGACCGTGGTAACGGCGGGGCCGGTGGTGGTGCATACCGGCGGAGCCCAGCATTTGTCCTACCTCATTCGCGAGGGGTATGTGCAGGCCTTGTTGGGGGGCAATGCGATCGCCGTCCATGACCTGGAGCAGGCGATGATGGGCACCTCATTGGGGGTGGACATGACGCGGGGGGTACCGGTCAGCGGCGGCCATCGCCACCACCTGAAGGTGATCAACACGGTGCGGCGCCACGGCAGCATTGCGGCCGTGGTCGAAAAAGGCCTGGTGCCGTCGGGCATCTTCTACGAGTGTGTGCAGCGGCAGATTCCCTTTTCCCTGGCGGGTTCCATTCGGGATGATGGGCCCCTCCCCGACACCGAGATGAACTTGGTGGCGGCCCAGGGGCGGTACGCCGAATTGTTGCAGGGAGCCGACATGATTTTGATGTTGTCGTCGATGCTGCATTCGATTGGGGTGGGGAACATGACCCCGTCCGGCGTGAAAATGGTGTGTGTGGACATCAACCCGGCGGTGGTGACCAAGCTGGCCGATCGCGGGTCGATTGAGTCGGTGGGGGTGGTCACCGATGTGGGGCTATTCCTGAGTTTGCTGGTCAAACAACTGGAAAAACTCACCGCCCCGATGTCCCTGGTCTAAGCCATCAGCTGGGCGCTGGGGCCGGGGCACGGTTTGGTAAAATTGCCCCAGTGGCTGAGCGAATGGTATGGCGGTGGAAAAGTTAAGCGAAGCGGCGATCCAAGGGGCGCTGGCGGAGTTGGCGGGTTGGACGGTGGTCGAGGGCAAACTGCATCGGGAATGCACCTTCCGGGATTTTGTCGCCGCCTTCGGGTTTTTGACCCAGGTGGCGATCGCCTCGGAGAAGATGGATCACCACGCCGAGATTTACAACGTGTACAACCGGGTGCGGCTGGACTTGACCACCCACGATGCGGGGGGGATCAGCCAGCGGGATCTTGACTTGGCCCAAAAAATCAACACCCTGTTGGCCTAGGGAGGGGCATGGCGGATAAGTTGGTCTACCGTGAGTTTGGCGAAGACCCGGCCCCACCGGAACCGGAGGCGGTGGGGTGCTCCCTAACCCAGCATCCGGTGCGGGTAGGGCGATCGCGCAAGGGACGGGGGGGCAAAACCGTGACCGTGGTCAGCGGTTTTCTGTGGACGGGGGCCCAGGCCAAAACCGAGTTGACGGCCCTCTTAAAAATCCTGAAGACCAAATTGGGCACCGGCGGCACCGTCGCCGAGGCGACCCTCGAAATTCAGGGCGATCGCCAGGGGGATGTGGTGAAACTGCTGACGGAATTGGGATATAGGGCCAAGGCCAGCGGCTGATGAGGGGCAGCCATTTGATTTGGAAGTGAACCCGGCGATCGAGGGGAATCATCGGGGTAGGGTAAAATCGGCTACGCTGGGGAAAGACTGGAATGCTCAAAGCTGAATACTCGTCAGAATACTCAAATTGGTGATGCCTCCCGATCTGCAGACCAAGCTGGCGCAACCCCTCCGCATCGGCAACGTTACCCTGCACAGCCGCGTATTTCAATCGCCCTTAGCAGGAGTAACCGATCGGGTCTTTCGGCGGTTGGTGCGGCGCTATGCCCCCCATTCCCTGACCTACACCGAGATGGTCAGCGCTTCGGGGTTGCACTATGCCCGAGAAATGCCCCGCGTGATGGAAGTGGATCCCAACGAAGCACCGATCGCCATTCAGTTGTTTGATTGCCGACCGGACTTTTTGGCCGAAGCGGCGGAAAGGGCGGTGGCCGAAGGGGCCCAAATTGTGGACATCAACATGGGCTGTCCGGTGAACAAAATCACCAAAAACGGCGGCGGGTCTTCGTTGCTGCGGCAGCCGGAGGTGGCCGCCCAAATTGTGCGGCAGGTGGTGGCCCGATCGCCCGTACCCGTCACGGTCAAAACCCGTTTGGGCTGGAGCGAGCAGGAGATCACCATCCTGGATTTTGCCCGCCGGATGGAAGATGCCGGGGCCCAGGCCATCACCATCCACGGCCGGACGCGGGCCCAGGGCTTCAACGGCGCAGCCCGCTGGGATTGGATTCGCCGGGTGAAGGAAGTGCTCAGCATTCCCGTGATTGCCAACGGCGATATTTTCTCCCCGAAAGCGGCGGGGCGCTGCCTCCAGGAAACCGGTGCCGATGGGGTGATGTGTTCCCGCGGCACCATGGGTTACCCCTTTTTGGTGGGAGAAGTGGATACCTTTTTGCGCACGGGGAAATTGCCGTCGCCCCCCCCGGTGGCCACGGTGTTGACGGTGGCCAAAGAACACCTGGTTTGGTTGTACGACTACAAAGGAGCATCGGGCATCCGTCAAGCCCGCAAACATTTAACCTGGTATGCCAAGGGGTTTCCGGGGGCCGCCACGTTGCGGGGGGAGTTGTGCCGTGTCGAAACCCTGACCCAGGGCTTGGACTTGCTGGATCGGGCGATTGACCAAGCCGCTGCCCTACCGGTGCTTCCCACGGCAGCAGACCGGGAGGATTAACCATGCCGCTTGCACTGGAATTGCTCAAACCGGCGATCGCCCTGATGAATCGCCTGAAGTACCCCCAAAAGTTCTTGTTAATCAGCGCCCTTTTCCTGTTGCCCCTGGTGTTGGTGGTGGGGCTGTTGTTTGCGGAAATCAACGACCGGGTGGCCTTTGCCCAGAAAGAACGGGTGGGCATCACCTACCTGCGCTCCTTAATTGCCTTCAGCCAGAGCGTGCAGGAAAATCATCGGCAAGTGGCATTGGGCAAGGCCGCCAACCCAGGGGAAGCCTCGGCGCGGTTTCAGGCCTTGCAGGAAGTCGATCGCCGTTATGGGGCAAGCCTAGAGGTACACGACTTGTTTTTGGAACTCAGCGCCGGTTGGCAACAGGGAGATTACCCGCGCCTGAGCGAGGGGGTGCACCGGTTGCGGGTGCATGTGGGCGATTGCTCCAATCTGATTTTAGACCCGGATTTAGATAGCTACTATTTGATGGATGCCAGCCTGCTGAAATTACCGGAAATGCGGCGGCGGCTGTTTACCCTGGGGGCCCAACTGCGGCAGGGAGAACCCGACACCGCCAAAGCCCTGACCCAATTGGCGGGGCTGCAGGAGGAACTGCTGGAGAACTTGGCCAACGGGTTTCGGCACAATGCCAAGGGGAACCTGGCCCCCGCCTTGCAACCCGCCCTCACCCACTTTGCCCAAACCCTCGCCGCTTTGGATGTGGAGACCTCCCCCCCTGCCCTTGAGAGCGCGGTCTTTGGCGCTACACAGGAGAGCTGGCAGCTGTGGCAACGCATCACCAAGGAACTGGATGGGTTATTGGGCGATCGCATCGGGAAATTTCAGCAGCGCCAAATTTGGGTCACCGGATGCATTGGCGGGGCATTACTGGTTTTGGTGTACCTCTTTTCGGGATTTTACCGGTCGGTGATGGAGACCGTCGGGCAGTTGGATCGGGCGGCCACCGCCATGGCCCGAGGCGAAACCGTCGAACTCACTTTGGCAAATCAGGACGAGTTGGGGCAAGTGGTGGGGGCCTTCAACCGCATTGCCAAAGCCGTGCTGACGGCCGAAGCCAAGTTCCGCAGTATTTTTGAGAATTCGGTAGACGGCATCTTTCAGACCACCCCCGACGGTCGGTACCTGAGTGCCAATCCTGCCCTGGCCCGGATGTACGGGTATGCATCGCCGGCAGCACTGATCCAATCCCTTACCAATATTGGAACCCAGCTTTATGTCGAAAGCGATCGCCGGGAATGGTTTCAGCAACAGTTGCGAGAAAGCGGTCAAATCACTGCCTTTGAATCCGAGGTATACCGACGGGACGGCAGCCGGTTGTGGATCAGCGAGAACGCTCGGGCCGTCACCACCACCGCTGGGGAAATCGCCTATTACGAAGGCACCGTCAGCGACATCACCGCCCGCAAACTTGCCGAGCAAGCCTTAGCCCAAGCCACCGCCGAAATTCAGGCCCTCAACGAACGGCTCTCGGAAGAAAACCTGCGGATGAAAGGGGAATTGGTGGTGGCCCGCAAACTGCAACAGATGATTTTGCCCAAGGATTCCGAGCTGCGGGAGATTCGGGACTTGGAAGTGGCGGGATTCATGCAGCCCGCCGATGAAGTGGGGGGGGACTACTACGACGTATTGCAGCAGGGGGGGCGGGTCAAAATCGGGATTGGGGATGTCACCGGCCACGGTCTCGAAAGCGGCATGGTGATGCTGATGGTGCAAATGGCAGTGCGCACCCTCCTCATCAGCCAAGAAAACGACCCGATTCGTTTTTTGAACGCCCTCAATCAAGCGGTGTACAGCAACGTGCAACGCATGAACACCGACAAAAACCTCACCCTGACCCTGGTGGACTACGAAGATGGCAAAATGACCCTCAGCGGTCAACACGAAGCGATTCTGGTGGTGCGGGCCAACGGCGCCCTGGAATGCATTGATACCGAAGACTTGGGGTTTCCGATTGGCTTGGAGGAACGGATTGAAGGCTTTTTGGACAAACTGATTTTGTACCTACAGCCCGACGATGTGGTGGTGTTGTACACCGATGGCATCACCGAAGCCGAAAGTCCCCGCAAGGAGTTGTACGGACTGCCCCGGTTGTGCGAAGTGCTGCAACGATATCACCGGCAGACTGCCAACGAAATTTGCCACGCCGTCATCGACGATGTGCGAAATCACATTCAAGGCCACAAAATTCACGACGACATCACCCTGCTGATCCTCAAACAGAAATAAAGTGCCCCTACTTGCTCACCAGCCGGTCAATCTGGGTTCGCAACGACAATACCAACAACGACTGCAACAATTTCAACAAGCTGAGGGAGGTGCCCATCCAACACAACACCGCCCACAGACCAAACCCCGGTCGGGAAAACGACAGCGCCACCAACAGCACCCCGGCGATCGCCCCCAACCCCGCCAGGCAGCCGTACAACACGCACAACACCGCGATTTCAATCCGTTTGAGGGTGCGCTCGCTCTCCAAAGATTGCACCTGAATCCGCAATTCCCCGCGCTCCAAGCGCTCTTCCAACCGCCGGAGAATCACCTCGGTGGGGCTGGGTTGCCGAAACTTGTACACCAAAAAGTCCTTCGCCTGGCGCGCAAACTCGGCGATCGCCCCTGTATTGGTCATGGCCAAGGTTTTGATAAAGGGCTGGGCCGCCGCCTTGAAATTGTATTGGGGGTCTAAAATCAGGGCAATGCCCACCAGAGTCGACAAAGATTTCAGGAGATAGGTCATCTTGGCGGGCAACCGGAAGGGTTGTTTTTCAAAGAGCAAATACACCTCGTCTTTGACTTCACCAAAGGCTTTCACATCAAAGGGTTTTTCCGTGAAGCGATCCAACACAAACTGCACAATCCGCTTGACGGGCGACATATCGGAGGAAGGCACCAACAAGCCCATCGCCACAAACCGATCCACTACCTCATTGGCATCTTTCTTGAGAATGGCGAAAAACGTCTGCACCATTTGCTCTTTGTCCAGGGCCGGGATTTCTGCCATCATGCCATAGTCATAAAAAATTAGGGTTCCGTCCGGCCGCACCGCCAAATTGCCGGGGTGGGGGTCGGCATGAAAGAACCCGTCCACCAAGAACTGTTTGAGGTAAGAGCGAATCCCCAAATCGTTGACAGCCCGGGGACTGAGACCGTTGGCCCGCAACGCCGCCACATCATCGACTTTGATGCCGGGCAAATACTCCAACGTTAAAACCTTGGTGGTGGAATACTCCCAAAACACCTTGGGGGTCGCAATTTGCGGATAATCCCGAAAGTTTTCCCGGAAGCGATCGGCGTTTTTGCCCTCGATCGTGTAGTCGATTTCCTGATACAAAATGGTGAAAAACTCGTCGTAAATCCCCAACAAATCCAATTCGCGGGCCCAAGCAAACCGCTGGCGCAGGATCCGAATCAGCTTGTTCACGGCACGGCTGTCCAAATCAAACAACGCCCGCAGTCCCGGACGCTGCACCTTGACCACCACTTCTTCGCCGGAATGCAGCCGCGCCCGATGCACCTGCCCCAAACTGGCCGCCGCCAAGGGGGTCTCGGCAAATTCGCCAAATACCTCCCGGAGCGATCGCCCCAACTCCGCTTCCACGGTGGTTACCGCTTCCCAAGAAGAAAAGGGCGGCACGCTGTCCTGCAATCCGGCAAACGCCGCCAAATACTCCGGCGGCAACAAATCCACACGGGTGGACAAGGATTGCCCCACCTTGATGAAAACCGGCCCCAACTCCAGCAGGGTTTGGATCAGCCACTTCGCCCGGCGGGAACGGGTGGCGGCGGAATTATCCTGCCGGATGCCGTCCCACCACAACCAAAACAAAAAGGTAAACGCAGCCTGAAACACATCCCGTTGCCGGCCCCAAGCCGTCAACCGCGCCCGCTGCCACTTGTAGAGGCGATCGCCCCGCCGCGATACCGAAAGCGCCATGTTCGCCCCACGCCAATGATTTTCAGCGTAGCGCAAACCCGTTACAAATCGTCAAAATTCTGAAGGGCAACAAAGTCATGGGGGGGCACCGGCCGATTGCCTGGCCGTACCGCCCACCGCACCACACAACCGGCCTCCTGGGCCGCCTCCAGTTCGGCCACCACGTCCGATACAAAGAGGATTTCCTCGGGCCCGACTTGCAAAACTTCGGCGATCGCCCGGTAGCTCGCCGCTTGATTTTTGGGCCCGGTGCGGGTATCGAAATAAGCCCGCAAATAAGGGGTCAAATCGCCCGCCTGGCTATACCGAAACAGCAGTTCCTGGGCTTGGGTACTGCCCGAAGAAAAAATCGCGATGGTTTTGCCTTGCCCATGCCACCGCGCCAAAGCGGGGCCCACATCGGCAAACACCCTTGATTGAAGGGTGCCCGCCCGATAACCCTCCTCCCAAATTTTGCCCTGCAAAGACTTCAAAGCCGTGGACTTGCGATCCGCCGCCATGAGTGCCTGGAGGTAAGGCAGCGCCCCCGGCCACGCTCCCGTTTCGATCGCATCCCATTCTTGGCGCAGGGCTTGCAAATCCCCTTGGACATCCGGCTCCCGTTCCACCAGAAAAGCCGGCAGGCGCTCGGCTGCAAACGGAAACAACACCCCAAACACGTAATCAATGGGGGTGGTCGTCCCCTCAATGTCCAACAGCACCACCGCTTCCCGGAACGTCATGCGGTCAACCTCCCTGAAGTACAATCCCGTTTCCTGTCTCTCCTCTGCCCCCTTGGCAGAAGGGCTGGGGCTGAGGGCCATTACTTACGTCGGGGCCGGGGCCGTTGCTCCCCGTGCAACGTCTGAAACCCCCCGTCCCGCGCTCCCAGGGTTTCATAAAAGAAATAAGAGAAGCCGTCCAAGCCAAACAACCGGGACAGCTGGACTTGATCCGAGATCAACCCCATATCCACATTCCGAATCCGCAAGCCCGTGAGCACCCCCACCGCCACGGGGAATTTAGCGCGGAGATCGTGCAATTCGGGGGCGGTCAATTCGGTGGCGTAGGTACCCAAATTGTCCCGATACACCTGCACAATCAATTCATCGATCAGCCCCAGACGGGCCCAACGGTACCAATCTTGCAAGTAGGCCTGATAGGAAAATAGCCGGGGGTTCGGCGACAGGGATACCACCGCGTTGGGGCGATGGAAGCGCACCTTCGCAAAAATGCTGACCCATAGATCCGTCAAAAAGCGCGCCCGCCAGCGCATCCATTCCGGGTCGCGGACAGCGCTTGGCGGTGCCTTGCCGTTGTGCTCCTGTTGGTAGAGCGCCACCGTGAACTCGTCGTAGCCCATGTCCACCGGCCAGCCAAAGTGATCGTCAAATTGGATGCCGTCCACCTCATACTTTTGGACAATTTCCTGCACCAGCTCCAACAGGAACTGCCGCACTTCGGGATGGGCCGGATTGAGGCGAACCAACCGCACTTCGTTGTTGGCCCCCAGGGTCACCAATGCCGAACCGTCTTGGCGACGGGTGACCCAGGTGGGGTTGCGCTTCACCAGTTCCGAATCTTCCGGGGCCATCAACCCGTATTCCAGCCAGGGAATCACCGCCATTTGCCGAGCCCGTCCCTCGGCGATCGCCTCCTGGAGCATATCTCGCCCTTGAAAGGCAGGGTTGGGATCGACGCTCACACCGGCGTATTTCGCCATGGTGGCACTGGGAAACAGCGTATAGCCGCCGTTGTATACCACCGGATACAACGTATTGAACCGCAAACGCTGCAGCCGGGCGAGCGCCTGCCGCAGCCGCTCCCGCGAGAACAGCACATCGCTATCGACATTGGTCAGCCACACCCCCCGCAATTCCGGCTGGAGATTGGTTTGGGCCCACACCGGTGGCGCAATCCAACAACCCAGACCGGCTAACAGACCCAAAACCTTCGATCGCCATTCCATAGACCAACTCTCACACCGCAATCGCGCATTGTAGCGGCGATCGCCCCCTGTTCTCAAATGTCCAGTCTCAAATATTTGGTCAGATATCGAGTTCGGCCAAAGAAAGTTTGGAGCCGTAGGTTTCGATGAATTCGCGGCGGGGAGCCACCCGATCGCCCATCAAGACCGTAAAAATGCGATCGGCTTCGGCGGCATCATCAATCGAGATTTGCTTGAGGGTGCGGGTTTCTGGGTTCATGGTGGTGTCCCACAACTGCTGCGGCATCATTTCCCCCAACCCCTTAAACCGCTGAATCGTGTAGTTGGCATTGGCGGGCAAGGTTCCCAAGTGGGCCTGCAACTCGCGATCGCTGTACAGGTACTGGGCATTTTTGCCCCGCTCCACCTTGTAAAGGGGGGGGCAACCAATATAAATAAAACCGCGATCCACCAACTCCCGTTGATAGCGATAGAAGAATGTCAGCAACAGGGTTCGGATGTGGGCCCCATCGACATCGGCATCCGCCAACAGAATAATTTTGTGGTAGCGCAACTGCGAAACATTGAATTCTTCCCCGCGAATCCCCAGGCCCAACCCCGTAATCAGGGCTTGAATTTCCGCGTTCTTGTAGATCTTGCTGTCTTCGGATTTTTCGATGTTGAGTACCTTACCCCGCAGCGGCAAAATGGCCTGATAGTGGCGATCGCGCCCCTGTTTCGCCGAACCGCCGGCGGAATCCCCCTCCACAATAAAAATCTCCGACTCGGCGGGGTCTCGCGAACTGCAATCCGCCAACTTGCCGGGCAACGTCGAAGACTCCAGCGCCGACTTGCGCCGCACCAACTCCCGGGCCCGCCGCGCTGCCTCCGCCGCATTGAACGCTTGGATCGCTTTTTCCACAATGGCCGTCGCCACCGCCGGGTGAAACTCTAGGTATTCCGAAAGCACTTCACCGACAAACGAATCGACAATGCCCCGCACCTCCGTATTGCCCAGCTTGGTTTTGGTTTGCCCTTCAAATTCCGGGTCGGGCACCTTCACCGAAATCACCGCCGTCAGGCCTTCTCGAATGTTCTCCCCCCCCAAATTGGCATCGTTGTCTTTGAGTTTTTTCAGCTTGCGGGCAAAGTTGTTCATGGTGCGGGTCAAGACCGCCTTCAGCCCCTCCAGGTGCGTCCCCCCGTCAATCGTCCGGATGTTGTTGGCAAAGCCCAAAATGTTGTCGTTGTAGGTGTCGGCGCACCACTGCAGCGCCACCTCCACCTGCACGTTGTCCCGTTCCCCCCGCACGTAAATGCAATCGGGGTGAATGGGTTCCTTTTCCCGGTTCATGTAGGCCACATATTCCCGGATGCCCCCATCGTAGCGGTAGGCCTCCTGAATTTCGGACTCCCCCCGGCGATCGCGCAGGGTAATGCCCAGCCCCGCATTGAGGTAAGCCAGTTCCCGCAGCCGCCCCGCCAAAATTCCGTACTCAAACTCCGTGCTGAGGGTGAAAATCTGGGCATCCGGCTGAAATTGCACCGTCGTCCCCCGGCGATCGCCCCCCTGTCTTTTTTGGCGCAAATCGGACACAGGCGCCCCCCGTTCGTAGCGCTGGGTGAACTCCTGACCGTTGCGCCACACCGTCACCTGTACCCATTCCGAGAGGGCATTCACCACCGAAACACCCACCCCGTGCAGCCCCCCCGACACCTTGTAGCCGCCGCTGCCAAACTTACCCCCTGCGTGCAGCACCGTTAACACCGTTTCCAGCGCCGATTTGCCGGTCTTGGGGTGAATATCCGTCGGAATCCCACGGCCGTTGTCCGCCACCGTCACCGAGCCATCCGGCTCCAAAATCACTTCAATTTCCGTGCAATGGCCCGCCAGCGCCTCATCCACGCTGTTGTCCACCACCTCAAATACCAAGTGATGCAGACCCTTGGGCCCCGTCGTGCCAATGTACATGCCGGGGCGTTTGCGCACCGCCTCCAGCCCCTCCAAGACCTGAATTTTGTCGGCGTTGTAGCTATCGGTCACCTGACCCCCCTGCCCCGCCAATTCCGGGACAGCCGTTAGGACGGACTCGATCATGGTAACCACCTCAAATTCGGATATGTCACAACGGATAAAGGTACGCCCCCAATCCCCGCAGCGGTTGATCTAGGAGCGGGTCAGCAGCTGAATCGGGACAAAAACGGGCAAAACCTACTCCCTATTATACCAAATCGCCAAAAAGAAGCCCCCTGGTGACCCAGGGGACTTCCCATCAACTCAGACCAACCGCGAACCTAGCCGCCAAAAGCTGTCGCCGTCGAAGCAATCACAAAAGCGGCATAGGTGAACACATACCCCACCGTGAAGTGAGCCAGACCCACCAACCGACCTTGCACAATCGACATCGCCACCGGCTTGTCTTTCCAGCGAATGAGCTGCGCCAAGGGCGTGCGCTCGTGGGCCCACACCAAGGTTTCAATCAGCTCTTGCCAGTAACCCCGCCAGCTAATCAGGAACATGAAGCCCGTTGCCCACACCAAGTGACCAAACAGGAACATCCACGCCCACACCGAGATGTTGTTCATGCCGTAGGGGTTGTAGCCGTTGATCAACTGGGCCGAGTTCAGCCACAGGTAATCCCGCAGCCAGCCCATGATCGTCACCGACGTTTCATTGAACTGGGCCACGTTCCCTTGCCAAACACCCAAGTGCTTCCAGTGCCAGTAGAAGGTCACCCAGCCAATGGTGTTCAGCATCCAGAACATCGCCAGGTAGAACGCATCCCACGCCGAAATGTCGCAGGTGCCGCCCCGACCCGGGCCGTCGCAAGGGAAGCTGTAGCCAAAGTCCTTCTTGTCCGGCATCAGCTTGGAACCCCGCGCATCCAACGCCCCTTTCACCAAGATCAGGGTGGTGGTGTGCAGCCCCAAGGCGATCGCGTGGTGCACCAAGAAGTCACCCGGGCCAATGGTCAAGAACAGCGAGTTGTTGCCTGCATTGATCGCTTCCAACCAGCCGGGCAGCCACACGTTGCCGTTGTTCGGCCAAGCCGTGGTGGCAATGCTGTCGGCGTTCGACAACAACACATCAAACCCGTACAGCGCCTTCCCGTGGGAAGCCTGAATCCACTGCGCAAACACCGGCTCGATCAGGATTTGCTTCTCGGGCGTACCAAAGGCTTGCATCACGTCGTTGTGGACGTACAGCCCCAAGGTGTGGAAGCCCAAGAACAGCGAAACCCAAGACAAGTGCGAGATGATCGCTTCTTTGTGCTCCAGAACCCGCGCCAACACGTTGTTCTTGTTCGCTTCCGGATCGTAGTCCCGCACAAAGAAGATGGCCCCGTGGGCAAACGCCCCCACCATCAAGAAACCGGCAATGTATTGGTGGTGAGTGTACAGCGCCGCCTGGGTCGTGAAATCCTTCGCCATGAAAGCGTAGGGCGGCAGCGAGTACATGTGCTGCGCCACCAACGAGGTCACCACCCCCAAGCTGGCCAACGCCAAGCCCAATTGGAAGTGCAACGAGTTGTTGATGGTGTCGTACAGACCCTTGTGGCCTTCACCGAGCAAGCCACCGAAGGGCGTGCCTTCCGGCGGCCGGTGCGTCGCCAAAATTTCCCGGATGCTGTGACCGATCCCAAAGTTGGTGCGGTACATGTGCCCGGCAATGATGAACAACACCGCGATCGCCAAGTGGTGGTGCGCCATGTCCGTCAACCACAGGGATTCCGTTTGCGGATGGAACCCACCGAGGAAGGTCAGGATGGCGGTACCCGCCCCTTGCGCCGTCCCAAACACGTGGTTGGCTGTATCGGGACTTTGGGCATAGACCCCCCAGTTCCCGGTAAAGAACGGTGCCAAACCAGCCGGGTGCGGCGGCATCGACAGGAAGTTATCCCAGCCCACATGCACCCCCCGCGATTCGGGAATGGCCACGTGCACCAAGTGCCCCGTCCACGCCAAAGAACTCACCCCAAACAGCGCTGCCAAGTGGTGGTTCAACCGCGATTCCGCATTCTTAAACCACGCCAAGCTCGGCCGGAAACTCGGTTGCAAGTGCAACCAACCGGCGAACAGCAACACCGCCGACAGGATCAGCATCCAGATCGCACCCCAGTACAGGTCTTGCGCCGAACGCATCCCAATCGTGTACCACCAGTGGTAAATGCCCGAATAGGCAATGTTCACCGGGTTGCTGGCCCCTGCCTGCGAATAGGCCTCCACCGCCGCCTTGCCGAATTGGGGATCCCAAATCGCATGGGCGATCGGCTGCACGTTCAGGGGGTCTTTCACCCACTGCTCAAAGTTCCCCTGCCAAGCCACGTGAAACAGATTCCCCGAGGTCCACAGGAAGATGATGGCCAGGTGGCCAAAGTGCGACGCGAAAATCTTTTGATACAGACTTTCTTCGGTCACGTTGTCGTGACTTTCAAAATCGTTAGCCGTGGCGATCGCATACCAGAGCCGACGGGTCGTCGGGTCATTGGCAAGCGCCTGGCTAAACTTCGGAAATTTGGTTGCCATGTTTCGTTTTCCTCTCGATTAGCCGAGTGCAGCGAAGCGGGCCAGGAAGAACGCCCACGTCGTGACGATACCGCCCAGCAAATAGTGGGCCAAACCGACTGCCCGACCCTGAATGATGCTTAGAGCGCGGGGTTGAATCGCCGGTGCCACCTTCAACTTGTTGTGGGCCCACACGATGGATTCAATCAGTTCTTGCCAGTAGCCGCGACCGCTGAACAAGAACATCAGGCTGAAGGCCCAGATAAAGTGCGCTCCCAAGAACAACAGACCGTAGGCCGACAGCGCCGAACCGTAGGACTGAATCACGTTCGAGGCTTGCGCCCACAAAAAGTCCCGCAACCAACCGTTGATCGTGATCGCACTCTGGGCAAAGTTGCCCAAGGTCATGTTGGTCACGGTGCCATCGGGGTCTACCGTACCGAAGATATCCGACTGCATCTTCCAAGAGAAGTGGAAAATCACCACCGAAATGCAGTTGTACATCCAGAACAGACCCAAGAACACGTGATCCCAGCCCGATACTTGGCACGTGCCGCCGCGACCGGGGCCATCGCAAGGGAACCGGAAACCCAATTCCGACTTGTCGGGAATCAACCGCGAGTTGCGGGCATACAACACACCCTTCAGCAAAATCAGCACCGTCACGTGGATCGTGAAGGCGTGAATGTGGTGCACCATGAAGTCCGCTGTACCCAAGTTCATGTGGGCCATGGCCACCTTGCCGCCTACGGCAATCGTGTCGCCACCAAACACCGGGCTGACCGAGCTGGTCACCCAAGGCGCCGACGACGAAATGAAGTTGGTGTGCAGGTCTTGCACCCACTGCGCAAAAATCGGTCGCAATTGAATCGCCGTATCCGAGAACATGTCTTGGGGCCGACCCAACGCCCGCATGGTGTCGTTGTGGATGTACAGACCGAAGCTATGGAAGCCCAAGAAAATACACACCCAGTTCAAGTGCGAAATGATCGCATCCCGGTGCCGAATCACCCGATCCAACACGTTGTTGGCGTTCACCGCCGGATCGTAGTCCCGCACCATGAAGATCGCCCCGTGGGCCGCTGCCCCGCAAATGCAGAAGGCACCGATCCACATGTGGTGGGTGAACAACGAAATTTGGGTGGCGTAGTCAATGGCAATGTACGGATACGCCGGCATCGCGTACATGTGTTGGGCCACAATGATGGTCAAGGAACCCAACATCGCCAGGTTGATCGCCAATTGGGCATGCCAAGAAGTGGTCAGCACTTCGTACAAGCCCTTGTGCCCTTCCCCGCCGATGATCAACGGATCTTTGTGGGCTTCCAGAATTTCCTTCATGCTGTGGCCGATGCCCCAGTTCGTCCGGTACATGTGCCCGGCAATGATGAACAAAGTGGCGATCGCCAAGTGGTGGTGGGC
>DMPD01000373.1 GCA_003456125.1 Cyanobacteria bacterium UBA8156
TTTCCCTACACGACGCTCTTCCGATCTCAGGCCAAGGCTTCCATCAAGGGGGCCACCGCTTGGCGATCGCCCAATTTGCCCAGGGCCCGGGCCGCATTCCGCCGCAAAGGATACCCCCCCACCGCCGTGCGATCGCCCTCATCCGTCAGGGAATCGATCAAAAGCGCCAGGGCTTCGGGGTGATGCACCCGAAACCGTCCCAACCACCAGGCGGCATAGACCCGCAACCCCCGATCGGGCCCCCGCAAATGGGCGATCGCCGTTTCCAGGGTTAAATTTTCGGTCATATCCCCTCGACAAGCCCGGCTCCCCATACTATACAAGTTTCGGTATCTCGGTGAATTCCATGGCAGACCCGACTCCTGTCCTGTGGGCGAAACGTTTGTTGGTTCCACTCCGCGTTGTGGGTTTGGCCTATGTAGGGCTGCTGCTGGTGTTGTTCTTCAACCAAGACAACATGATGTTTGTGCCCTCCCGGTCGGTGACCGACACCCCCCAATCCGTCGGACTGCAGTTTGAATCCTGGAAAATTCCCACCGCCGACGGTGAAACCCTGGCCGCTTGGTTTATTCCCGCCCCCAATCCCCAAGCCGTCTTGGTGTACTGTCAGGGCAACGGCGGCAATATCGGCAACCGTGTTTCCTATCTGCCCATTTTTCACAGCTTGAATCTGTCGGTGCTGTTGTGGAATTACCGGGGCTACGGCCAAAGTACGGGCCGCCCCAGCGAAGCCGGCTTGTACCAAGATGCCGCGGCGGTGATGGCTTACCTCCAACAACAACATCAAATCCCCCCATCCCAAACGGTGGTCTACGGGGAATCCTTGGGGGGAGGGGTCGCCTCCTACCTGGCGGCCCGCTACCCGGTGCGGGGGTTGGTGTTGGCTGCCACCTTTACCGCGGCGGTGGATCGGGCGGCGGAACTGTATCCGTTCCTGCCGGTGCGGTGGCTAGCCCGCTCGCGGTTTGATACCCGCGCCCGCCTGCCCCAAATCACCGCGCCGGTGTTGGTGTTGCACAGCGTCGAAGACGAAATTATCCCCATTCACCACGGCCGCGCCCTCTATGCCGCCGCCAACCAACCCAAAACCCTGGTGGAGGTGACCGGCGATCACAACAGCGGCTTTCTGGAAAATGCCCTGGCCTACCGCCAAGCCCTGGCTACGTTTCTCGCCTCATTGCCCTGAGGATTTGTCCTTGGTCAGCAGCAATTGGTACACCTGCGGGCAATCTTGCCGGATCATGCCCTCGAGGTTGCGAATCACTTGGCTGCAACGCTCCACGTAATCCTTGGCCCAGTCTTGCAGCGCTTGCAATTCCACCTCCGGACAGGGGGCATTGCCTTCGGGATGGGCGATGTTGCCCTGACGGTCAATTTCAAATTTTTGCAACACGGGGACATTGGGCCGGCTGCCCCGCCAATAGTTGGCCACGACCATCTTGCCCAGATATTGAGTGCCGTAGGTGCTCAGCTCATTCATGGAGGCAACGACGGCACTGCGTTGGGGCAAAGCCCGGGTTGGCTTGCTGTACGGCTGTGCCGGTTTGGGGGGGGCGGGGGGCGGTGGTGGCCCGACCGGCTTGGGAACCGTACCCAACGTTCGGGTCAGGGTGCGGTTGCTGCTGCTGACGATGCCGGCCCGTTGCTTGAAGGCGGACAACACCTGGTACATGTCCTGGGCAAACTCGGCTTGCAGTCGGGCCAAGTGCTGTTGGTATGTAGCCACCTCCAACCGCGGATCGACCAAAACCAGCAAAATTACGCCGTTGGTGAGTTTGTGGAGCCAAACCCGCTCTTCGGCAAAATAAAATTCAAAAGTATCAAATTCTTCGGAGGTATCGCCCACAACCTGCATCAAGCCCTGACTGAGGGCGAGTTGCTGGCTGCTGTCGAGGCGCTCATCTAGCTTGACGAAACAGGGACGAATTCGGCGGTTGATCAGAGCAACCCCGACAATTCCTGTTACATTCAAAAAGTCTTGCACTACCTCCCGGCTCACGATCGCCCGTTGTCTCCCATGATCGACATTCCGTTTACCTTAGACCAGTTGCGCATCCTAAAGGCGATCGCCGCCGAGGGGAGTTTTAAGCGAGCTGCTGACAGCTTGTACGTATCACAACCGGCCGTGAGCCTGCAGGTGCAGCACCTGGAACGACAACTGAACGTCCCCTTGTTCGATCGGGGCGGCCGGCGCGCCCAACTGACCGAAGCCGGACGGCTGTTGCTGGAATACGGCGATCGCATCTTGAATTTGTGCCAGGAAACTTGCCGGGCGATCGACGACTTGCAGCATTTGCACGGGGGATCGCTGTTGGTGGGGGCCAGCCAGACCACCGGTACCTACCTCATGCCCCGCCTCATTGGCGTATTTCGCCGACGGTATCCCGATGTGGCGGTGCAACTGCACGTTCATTCTACCCGGCGCACGGCCTGGAGCGTGGCCAACGGGGCGATCGACCTGGCCATCGTCGGTGGCGAAATCCCCCCAGAACTGCAAGGGGAACTCAAAGTGGTTCCCTATGCCGAAGATGAGTTGGCGTTGGTGGTGCCTGCTAATCACGCCCTGGCGACAACCCCCGTCATTGATATAAACACGCTGTATCACCTCCAGTTTCTCGTCCTCGATGCCCAGTCGACCATCCGCAAAACCATCGATCGGGTGTTGGAACGGAGCGGTGTGGATGCCCGCAAGCTCAGCATTGACATGGAGCTCAACTCCATCGAAGCCATCAAAAATGCAGTTCAGGCGGGCCTGGGTGCGGCTTTTCTCTCGGTGACGGCCATTGAAAAGGAACTGGCCGCTGGCTCCCTCTGCCGCCTGGAAATTGCGGGGGTCACCATCCGCCGCACCCTACACTACCTAACCAACCCCCACCGCTACTGCTCGAAAGCCGCCGGGGCCTTTAGCCAAGAAATTCTGCCCCTGTTCCGCGATATGTTCCCGAACATGATTTTACCGGTGGGCGATCGCCCCCTGGCTTCTCTGCCTCATAGTTAGGCCTTCATAGTTAGGCCTTCATAGTTGGGCCTTC
>DMPD01000353.1 GCA_003456125.1 Cyanobacteria bacterium UBA8156
AAGATACCCCCAGGTTGATCCAGGCTTCGGCGTAGCCGGGGCGCAGGGCCAAGGCTTCCTGCAACACCGAGCGGGCTTCGGCGTACCGTTCGGCTTGGATGAGGGCCACCCCCAAATTCACCCGGGTATCGGGGCATTGGGGGGTCAAGGTCAAGGCGTGTTGCAAATGGGCGATCGCCGCGGTGGGGTCTTTTTCTTCCAGGGCAATGCCCGACAGGGCACGATAGGCCTCCACCAAATCCGGTTCTAGGGCAATCGCCTGTTGCAGGTGGGTTTTGGCTTCCGCCCATTCTTTGTTTCGGGCTAGGGCATTCCCCAACCGCAAATGCAGGTACGGGTTGTGGGGGTCTTGGGTCAAGGCTTGACGGTAAGTGTCCGTGTCATCCCCCCGCAAGGTTGCCAACAAATCCAACGCCCGTTGGTAGGTGGGGTCTGCTTGCAAAGCCTGCTCCAACTCGGCGATCGCCCCCGCGACTTCCCCCAACCCGTTCAGGGCGGTGGCCAAATTAAACCGGTGTTTGGGTTTGGGCGCCAAGGCGATCGCCTGCCGGTAGGCCGCCGCCGCTGCGGTGAGGTTCCCCGCTTTTTGCCACCCATTGCCCAAGTTGTTGTACACCTCCGGGGTGGGTTGCAGGGCCAAGGCTTGTTGAAACGCGGCGATCGCCTGTTCATGTTGCCCCAGGCGATCGAGCACCAACCCCCAATTGGCAGCAAAATCCGCTCGATGAGGTTCCAGCGCCACCGCCTTTGCCAGCAGGGCGGCCCCCCGTTCGCTTTGGCCGATTTTGTGGTAAGACACCCCCAACAAATTGAGCAGTTCCGCAGTTTCCGGCTCCACCTCCTGGGTCTGTTCCCCCAACCGCACCGCTTCGGCAAAATCACCGCTTTCGTAGGCCTTGAGGGCCCCCTGCAACGTTTTGAGGGCTTCTTCCCGCCGGGTCAATTCCGCCTGCCGTTGGGCCACCCAGGCGGGATCGGGGGCTATTCCCCTCTGCCAGGTGGGAAATGACCGGGTAGCTAATGCCCCTTGGATCGCGGCCAACACCGGTTGCCAATCGCCGGGGCGGGTTTGCCGGAACAGTCGGGCCGTGGGATACCAGGGGGAATCGTTGCGATCGAGCAACCACCGCCAATCCGGCATGAACGGCAACAGCACCCATACCGGAGCCCCCATCGCCCCCGCCAGGTGGGCTACCGCCGTATCCACCGAAATCACCAAATCCAGGGCTTGGATCGCCGCCGCCGTGGCCCCAAAATCCGTGAGGTGTTCCCGCAGGTCGATGAGTTCTGGCAGCTCGTGCCACACCGCTTCCTCGTCGGAATTGAGGTCTTTTTGCAGGGCAAAAAACCGGATGTCTGGGTTTTGTGAGATCAGCACTCTCAAGGAGGAAAGGGGAATCGAGCGCCGCCCGGCGGTTTTGTGGCTGAGGCTGGTGGCCCACACCAACCCCACGTTGAGTTCCCGGCGATGGGGGGCCATGACCTCCCCAATGGGATGGGCCGGAGCAAACAAATAGGGAATGGCGGCGGGAATTGGGGGACAACCCAACACCAGGGGCAAACTCAACAGGGGAACATAGGCATCAAAGGGGGGCAACGGCGAGCCTTCCGGCAAAATTTCCGTCAGGGCCGGGCACCCCGCCACCACCGACCCAAACACCTGCGGGCATGGATAAATCGGGACGCAGCCCGCTTGCTGCACCAGGGCCCCATAGCGCACAAATTGCAGGCGATCGCCCAAACCCTGTTCGTTCACCAACAGCACCCGTTGGCCGGGGGAGCCGTCCCACCGGGGCACCCGAAATTCCGGCTTGCCGTTGTGGCGCAGAAACTCCGCCATTTGCCAGCGGTACTCGTAGCCCGCCCAGCCCGCGGCATAATCCCCCGTCAACAACTGCACCATGCCCAAGTGAAACCGGGCTTCGGGGTATTGGGGATCGGCGGCGATCGCCCGTTCGTAGCAGGTTATGGCCTGGACTACGTCCCCCTTGCGCAGATAGGCATTGCCCATGTTGTTGAGGGCCAAGGCATAGCCCGGCTGCACCGCCAAGGCTTTTTCGTAGGCCGCGATCGCCGCCTCCACCTCGTCCTCTTTTTGCAGGGCATTGGCCAAATTGCCGTAGGCCTTGGCATCCTGGGGGTTGAGGGCGATCGCCTGTGCATAGACCCGCCGCGCTCGCTCCAATTCATTTTTTTCTTGATAGGCATTGCCCAAGTTGTTGAGGGCGCTCACCGCATGGGGGTTCAACACCAAAGCCCGTTCACAAGCGGCGATCGCCTCGTCCAGTTCGCCTTTTTCCTTGAGCAACATCCCCAAATTGCTGTAGGCATCGGCCAAATCCGGGGCCAGGGCGATCGCCTGCCGACAGGCGGCGATCCCTTCGTCCAGCCGCCCCAATTCCTTGAGCAACACCCCCTTGTTGCTGAGGGCCGCCGCCAAGTCGGGATTTAAGGCCAAGGCTTTTTCATAGCAGTCCAGGGCTTTTTGCGGTTCTTGGTGTTGAGATAGAAATGCCCCGTAGTTGCTCCAGTGCTGGGGATTGGCCGGGGCGATCGCCACGGCTTTCTCAAAGTGCGCGATCGCCGTGTCGATCTGACCAAGCTGCCCCTGGGCGATCGCCAACACCGCCCACACATCCGCCCGGTTGGGCTCTTGGGCCACCACCAGAGCTAGGCACGCAAGGGCCTCATGGGTTCGCCCCAGCATGTGCAGGGTAATCCCCAAATCCGCCCGCACATTCACGTCCTCGGGCCGCAGAGCCAATGCCGCCGCCAATCGATCGTGTGCCTCGCCATAGCGCTGCTGCTGCCACAACAATCGCCCCCATTCCTGCTGCACCTCAAAACACTGGGGCGCCAATGCCGCTGCTTGGGCATAGGCCTGCTCTCCCTCTGCCAAGCGCCCCAGCCGGCGCAGTACGTCCCCCCGCAACCGCACTGCCTCGACGTGGTCAGGCACGCCAGCCACCAAATCGCTCAGATACGTGAGGCAGCTTTGCCAGTCCTCTCGCTGATGGGCGGCGATCGCCTCCCGCCACAGTTGTGCCCAAAGTTCTGCGGTCACAGCGATTCCCTACGGCTTTTGGCCAATCATGACCCAATAGACATCGGGCCCCGCAGGTACCCGAAACTCAAGCCCCAACACATCTTTGACCGCAAACCCTGCCCGGGTCATCAACTGTACCCACATCGATTGACCCAGAACTGAGTAGTGATTTTGATTGGCCTGGTGCTGGCAAGAGGTATCCGGGGCCGGCACCTCCACATAGAGATACCCCCCCGGTCGCAGCACGCGAAACAGTTCACTCAAAGTGAAGTAGGGAAAAATGCTGTGCTCTAGGCAGTGACGGCACCAGATAAAATCAAAATCGCCATCGGCAAAATCCAAAAACGATTGATCCATCTGGTGCACCACAAATCCCCGTTCCTGACAGACCGCTAGATCCGCCGGATTGACGGTAATGCCCACCGCCTCCCAGCCCAAAGCCGCAAATCGCTCGAGGGCAACTCCCTGCCCACAGCCCACGTCCAGCACCCGCTGGCGATCGCCCAAACCGTAGCGTTGCCGCACCTGCTCAATCATGTCTGCCGTAATTTGCGCGTGCAGCGATGTAATTGGCTCCGGGTAAGTCTCCGCCGCAATTTTGGCCAGAAAACGCTCCAACTTTTCCACATCGGTCGATTTGAGTTTCATCGGGTACCCCCTAAATCCGCTTCTGCGATCACACCCAAAAATGTTAACAGCGAGCCGAACTGCCGGGCGGCATTTTGCAACGCCAGAGGTATCGCCTCGTCTTGGGAAAGCTCCTTGCCCTCCGCCGATTGAAACTTCAGTCCCAAATTTTGTTTTCGCATCAAGGTAAGGGCTAGGCTCGCCTGCTCTGCCGCTGGGGCCGCAATCAGACTCCATAGCATCACCCCATCCACCCAACTCATGACATGACCGTTGCCCACCACCGGCGAGGTCAACACCACCGGGCGATCCGGCGGTTCCTGCACCACTTTGGCCAACACAGAGCGGTTGTAGGCCGAAAGCTGCTGTGCGCCCGGTTTGAGCACCAAGGGTACGATGAGGCGGGCAGCGACCCCGTAGGTCAAGGCCTTGCGCACCTCGTGACGGGGATGGCTCCCCAACTGGGGATGGCGATACAGTTCCGCCAAGGTGGCTGGTTGGGCCCGCAGCAACGTCAGCAGCGAAGCCATGGGTTCAATATCCAGCCGCACCGACATCCCCGGAAAGCCCACGGCTTGGGGCGGATTGGGCCCCGGTGGCACCCCCACCACCACCGATTCCAAAGGGCTTTCATCCCCCGGTGGCAACCCCGTCT
>DMPD01000327.1 GCA_003456125.1 Cyanobacteria bacterium UBA8156
TGGTGGGGGGAGGACAGGGGGTTGACGTGTTCTCGAACGCGGACGTTGGTCATGCTTTGCCGTACACTGAGAAGGGCTTTGGAGGAAACGCCGTGCTGCCCCCCGATTTCCTGCTCGATCGCTGGATCGAAGACTGGTTGCAAGAAGACATCGGGCGGGGCGACTGGGCCAGCCAATCGGTTTTTCCATCGGGTTGGGCATCGGGTTTGCCAGAACGAGCACTAGAGCGAGGACTAGAGCAAGGACAGGCCACCCCGCGGCAAGCCTGGTGGGTCGCCAAACAGGCGGGGGCCGTGGCGGGATTGCCCATTGCCGCCCGGGTATTTGCCCGGTTGGATCGGGAGGTTCAGTTTACCCCATTGGTGCCGGAAGGGGGACTGTGTGCCGCTGGGCAGCCGTTGGCGGAAATGCAGGGCAGCGGTTTGGCGTTGTTGATGGGAGAGCGCGTAGCCCTCAATGTGGCCATGCGTCTTTCGGGGATTGCCACCACCACCCGTCGCTACTGCCGGGCGATCGCCGGCACCGGGGTACGGCTGGCGGACACCCGCAAAACCACACCGGGGTTGCGCATCCTCGAAAAGTATGCCACCCGGTTGGGGGGGGCCGTCAACCATCGGCTGGGGTTGGACGATGCCGTCATGCTCAAAGACAACCACATCGCCGCGGCGGGGGGGCTCACGGCGGCCGTGGCGCAGGCCCGGGCCCACATTCCGTTTCCCCTGAGCCTTGAGGTGGAAACCGACTCCTGGGCGTTGGTGCAGGAGGTGGCCCCCCTCCAGGTCGAAATCGTGATGTTGGACAACATGGACTTGGCGGCCATGGCCCAGGCGATCGCCCATTTGCGCGCGGTGTGTCCCCGTACCAAAATCGAAGTTTCGGGCAACGTCACCCTGGAACGGTTGCCCGAAATTGCTGCCCTGCAACCGGACTACATTTCCACCAGTGCCTTGGTGACCCGCGCACCGTGGTTGGATATCAGCATGCGCCTAAAACCGGAGGAATCCTGATGCGATCGCCGTTATCTCGAACCCTTACCCGATTATTGGGCACCCTGGTACCGCCCTGGTCGTACCGGCGGCGGCAGTTCCTCAAATTAGCGGCCTTAGCCAGCGGTGGGCTAGCCGTATCCAATTGCACAGCCCCCAAAGCACCGGCCTCGATCGCGGTGGTGGGGGCCGGCTTGGCGGGTCTCCACGCCGCCTTTCACCTGCAAAAACAGGGGTTGGTGCCCACGGTGTACGAGGGGCGATCGCGGTGGGGGGGGCGGGTACACACCCAAACATGGGGCAACGAGACCCCCCTCGACCTCGGTGCCGTCTTGGTAAACAGCGATCACACCGACGTCCAAAACCTTTGTCAGGAATTAGGGGTGTCCCTCTACGAACGGCGCGGGATTCCCAACCTCGAAGATGTTTTGTTTTTCTTGGGCGATCGCCGGATTGCCATGGCTGACATGGCGGCGGCCTTGGCTCCTTTGGCGGCACAGATGGCCACCGATGCCCAATTGCTGGCAGAAGATTTTGACCAATACGCCCCGGCCTTGGATCGGTTGTCCGCCGCGGCCTATCTCGACCAACACCAAGCCAAAATCCGCCAGCCCTTTGGGCGATCGCTGCTGCAGGCCGTCCTCCGCTCAGAGTACGGCAGCGAAACCACGGAACTTTCCAGCATTTTGTTGTTGTACCTTTTGCCGACTGTTACCGACAGCGAAGTCGAAGTCCTCAGCCAGAGCGACGAAGCCTACGCGATTTTGGGGGGTAGCGGGCAACTGGCCAATGCCCTGGCCGCCAAACTGAGCCAACCCGTGCAATTCAACCGCACCCTGAAAACCCTGGCGCGGGAAGGGGAGGGCTATCGTCTCACCTTTGCCGACGGGAGTACCGCAACCGCCACGGCCGTAATCGTCACCTTGCCGCCGCCGGCGCTGCGTCAAGTGGATGTGACCATTCCGTTGCCGGAAACCCTGCAGCGCTATTTTCAAGAAATCCAACTGGGTCGCAACGAAAAACAATTTGGGCGCTTCCGGAAACGGATTTGGCAGGAGGCCGGTGGCTTTGGCGATGCCTGTTGGAGCGATCGCACCTTTTGCACCGGCTGGGATGATTCCGTGCGGGTGGGGGGCACCGAAGGCACCTTTACGTTTTTCCACGGCGGCCAAGAAGTGGAGGCCCTGCGGCAACAATCCCCGGCGGTCTGGAACCAAACCCTGCAGGAAACCTTGGGCCGCCTGTTGAACCGCACCGATCTCGCTGCGCAACAGTTGCCCGATACCCTGCGCTCCACTTGGACTACCGATCCGTTTAGCCAAGGGGCCTACACCCGCTTCGCCCCGGGCCAAGTCACTGCCTTTGCCAACGTGTTTTACACCGAAACCAGCGCCCCCATCGTGGAAAACCTAGCCTTTGCGGGCGAGCACCTCAGCGCCGAATCCTGGGGGTACATGAACGGAGCTCTGGAAACCGGCCGCTTGGCGGCCCTGGCGATCGCCAAAAACCTCAAACCGTAGAGCCGGTCGGCGTCACCGTATGGATTTGGAGAAACCGCCAGCCCAGGGCCAGGGCCAACCCCGCCATGTACACCGTCAGGGCCCCCCACAACAGATCGTTGTTTTGGTACAGCCAACCCAGCACCGCGATGGGTAGAAACAAGAGAAAACTGGTGATACAGGAATTGCGCAACACCTCTCCCGCCCGAATCCCGATAAAATAGCCCTCCAACATAAAAGCCAGCGCCGTCAGCAGCAACACCGGAATGAGCCACCAGTCATAGGCCAAAACCCCGGTTTGGATATCGCCATGGTTGGTGAGGAGGCTAAACACCAACCTGGGGAAAGCCACGGTGGTGAGGGCAATGGCCAGGGCGATCGCCGTACTGGTCAGGATCGAAACCTTCATCAAGGGCAGAATTTGAGCTTTTTCCCCTTCCTTGTGGAAGTTGCCCACCAGGGTTTGGGTGGTCAGGCCCACCCCCTGAATCGTAAATTGACTGAGGAGGGCAATCTGCAACAAAATGCCGTTTAGGGCCAGGTAGGCCGTCCCCAACCGGGCACTCAAATTGGTGAAAACCGCGTAGACCGAAATGAGCAGAAAAAACCGAATCAGCAGGTTTGCCTTCAGGGCCAGGGTTTGCCGGAACGCCTCAGCCCCAAACACCGACTTCAGGGATTGGGGATGCCAGCCAATGGTGGTGAGGGCTACGACCAATCCCACCCCCAACGCCCCGTACTGACTAGCCGCCGTGGCCAGACCAGCCCCACCGCTGCCCCACAGGGGAATCCACCAATAGTCCAACACCACGTTGATGCCGTTGCCGAGCAAAGACATCGCCAACACCACCGAAGTCTGTTCCCGCCCCAAAAACCAACCAATCAACACAAAATTGGCCAAAACGGCCGGGGCTCCCCAAATGCGGCCGTCGAAATAATCGGCCCCCGTCGCCTGCAACTCCGGGACATTGGTGAGCAGGTGAAAACCCACCACACGCAGGGGATACTGCACCAACACCAGCACCAACCCCACCACCAACGCCACAACCCCGCTGCGCAGCAACACCGTCAGCGCAGATTCCTCATCGGGGGCCGCCGCCGCGAGGGCATTGGTGCTAGAGCGCAAAAACTTGAGGATCCGGTACAAGTAGTCAAACAAAATGCTGCCCAGAATCACCCCCGCCAACTGGTTGATGTCCGCCAAATGTCCCAGAAAAGCAGTGTCCACCAACCCCGCCAAAGGCACCATCATGTTGGACAACACGCTCACCAGGGAAAGACGGTAAAACCGAGGGAGGAAGGACAGTTGGGTTCCAAACATGGGGGCGATGGTCGGGCGCTTCCTTGGCGATTGTACCCCACCCCCCCCCGACTGTGTTTCAGCCAACTTTGCGTTTCTTTACAAAAGGCAACGTATGATTAGAAGAAACACACATTTACACAAGGTTTAAGCATGGGCATTTGGGGATGGATCGTGGCGGGTTTAGCCCTGCTGGGGGCGATCGGCGTCGGGGTTTATTTGGTGACGCCACGCACCTACCAATCGGGGGAGTCGGTGGCCCAGTCCTACGACGATTGGACGAACGACGGCATTTTGGAGTTTTACTGGGGGGAGCACATTCACCTGGGACACTACGGCTACCCCACCCAGCGCAAAAACTTCATTGAAGCCAAGCACGACTTTGTCCGCGAAATGGTGCAGTGGGGCGGTTTGGCGGGGCTGCCCAAGGGTACCACGGTGTTGGATGTGGGTTGTGGCATTGGCGGCAGCAGCCGGATTTTGGCCCGGGAATACGGGTTTTCGGTGACGGGGATTACGATTAGCCCCCAGCAAGTGCGGCGAGCCCAGGAGTTGACCCCCGCCGATGTCGATGCCAAGTTCCAGGTGGACGATGCCATGGCGTTGTCGTTCCCCGATGCCAGTTTTGATGTGGTGTGGTCGATTGAGGCGGGGCCCCACATGCCCGATAAGGCGGTGTTTGCCCGGGAACTGTTGCGGGTGTTGAAGCCGGGGGGCACCCTAGTGGTAGCGGATTGGAACCAGCGGGACGATCGCCAAGTGCCGTTACGGGGTTGGGAAAAACCGGTGATGCGGCAGTTGTTGGATCAGTGGTCGCACCCGGCGTTTTCGAGCATCGAAGGGTTTGCCGAGCAGTTGGAGGCTACGGGTCTGGTGGCCGGCAAAGTGATCACCACGGATTGGACCCAGGAAACGCTACCCGCCTGGTTGGATTCCATCTGGCAAGGGATTGTCCGGCCCGAGGGTCTGCTGAAATTTGGCTTGGTTGGGTTCATCAAATCTCTGCGGGAAGTGCCCACGTTTCTGCTGATGCGCCTCGCTTTTGGGGCGGGTTTGTGCCGGTTCGGGATGTTTAAGGCGGTGCGGGCGGCGGTGCCGGCCGGAGTCCAAACCGCTGCGGTGGCGGTAGGCTCCCGCTAGGGTGTGCGATCGGGGAGAGGGCCGGCCGTGCCCTTCTCCCATTGGTCACAAATCCAAAAACCAACGGCAAGCTGCTTTCCTGGCTGGCTCTGGAACCGGACTTCGCCGGATGAGCACCACAAGCTAGCTATGGTGATGGGTCACCTGGGGTTTGGAACCCACTTTATAGTCATTTTAATTAAC
>DMPD01000173.1 GCA_003456125.1 Cyanobacteria bacterium UBA8156
CAAAAAACGCCGCGATTGGGATGACAATCTAGTTGTAGAGATTCCAGATGCCATCGTGCCCATCCTCGCCGGTGAGCGGACTGGACAAGGCTTGAGCCCAAACCCAATGGACTAGACGGGGACTGTCTTGGAAAAACGCGCTAATAAGTTTTAATCTGGGCAGGGCCGGTTGCCTAGTACAGCAAAGCAGCGATCGCTCCGATACGGGCTTGCATTGGAGCTTTTTTGTTTGTGCCCCTCATTCGTGCCCCTCATCCGTGCCTCTCATTCGTGTCCCTCATCCGTGTTCACCAGAGGAAAGGGGCTGTAGGTCATCTCTACTTGGGTTTTTTGCCCCATTCTCAATAGTTTTGAGCTTTTAGAGATGACCGCGAGATCAATTGGATGCCATGGCGGAATGGAAGTTTTAGCCTTCTCGGTTCAAGAAGGGCAACAACGCCAAGATGCGAGCTTGTTTGATCGCCACGGTAAGGGCCCGTTGCTGTTTGGCCGTCAGACCGGTGATGCGCCGCGGCAAAATTTTGCCCCGCTCGGTGATGTACTCCCGCAGCAAGTCTACATCTTTGTAGTCAATAGGATCGGTCGGTTTAATGGGCGATAGCCGTTTGCGGTAAAAGCTCATGATTTTTCTGGATAAGGGTTTTGGGCAAAAAGACGGACGAGCTAGGCACGATCGGAGGGGATGCTTGAGCGAAGGAATCGGCTATCCGACCTATCGAACTTCTTTACTTGATCTCTTTGTGCACCGTGTGCTTGTTGCAGTGGGGACAGTGCTTCTTCAGTTCCATCCGACCCGTGGTGTTGCGACGGTTTTTCATGGTGGTGTACCGCGACACGCCGGGCGATCGCTTGTCGGGATTGCTCCGGCATTCCGTGCATTCTAGGGTAATAATAATGCGGACGCCTTTGTTCTTGGCCATGGTTTTTGTGGGAAAGCGCAAGGTTTCATTATTGCACAAAGCCCTGTCCCAAAGCAAATCCAATTTTTGACGCGGGGGCGGCGGGAGTGCAGGCGATCGCCTATGATGGCTCTAAATTTCATTTTGGGTAGCAGGAGGGCATCTTGGCCGGACGTTTTCTTTTTACTTCCGAGTCGGTGACGGAGGGGCACCCCGACAAAATTTGCGATCGCATTTCCGACGCGATTTTGGATGCTCTGTTGACGGCGGATCCGGCTTCGCGGGTGGCGGCGGAAACGGTGGTGAACACTGGCTTGGTGCTGTTGGTGGGGGAGATCACGACCGCCGCCACGGTGGATTACACGGAAATTGTGCGCCGTAAGATTGCGGAAATTGGCTACACAGATGCGGACAACGGTTTTTCGGCCAACAGTTGCGCGGTGATGGTGTCTTTGGATCGGCAATCGCCGGACATTGCCCAGGGGGTGAACCAGGCCCTAGAGCTGCGGGAGGCGCCGGACGGGGATGCGGCCCTGGATGCGATCGGGGCGGGGGATCAGGGGATCATGTTTGGGTTTGCCTGCGACGAAACGCCGGAGTACATGCCGATGCCGATCGCCTTGGCCCATCGCATTGCCCGCCAACTGACGGCGGTGCGGAAAAGTGGGGTCTTGCCCTACTTGCGCCCCGATGGCAAAACCCAAGTGACGGTGCGCTACGAAGACGGGCGACCGGTGGGCATCGATACGATTTTGGTCTCGACCCAACACGATGCTGCGATTGACGGCGTGACCGAGGAAGCCGCGGTGCGCGATCGCATTGCCCGGGACGTGTGGCGGGAAGTGGTGTTGCCCGTATTTGCCGGGGCGGCGGTGGCGCCGGATGCCAACACCCGCTATTTGGTCAACCCCACCGGCAAGTTTGTGGTGGGGGGGCCCCAGGGGGATTCGGGGCTGACGGGACGGAAGATCATTGTCGATACCTATGGCGGCTATGCGCGCCATGGGGGCGGGGCGTTTTCGGGGAAAGACCCCACCAAGGTCGATCGGTCGGCGGCCTATGCCTGTCGTTATGCGGCCAAGAACCTGGTGGCGGCTGGCTTAGCCCGCAAATGTGAGTTGCAGATCAGCTATGCCATTGGCGTGGCCCGACCCACCAGCATCACCGTGGAAACCTTTGGCACGGGCCAAATTCCCGACGAACAGATTTTGCACCTGATCAAAGATCACTTTGACTTCCGCCCGGCGGCCATTGTCCGGGATTTCGGGTTGCGCACCCTGCCGGGGGAACGGAACGGCCGGTTCTATCAGGATGTGGCGGCCTACGGCCACTTTGGACGTACCGATCTGGATTTGCCCTGGGAGCGGCTGGATCGGGTGGATGCCCTCAAAGCGGCCATGGGATGAAACGCTGGGGAGGGTTAGGGGCGATCGCCTGGGGGTGGAGCTTGCCGCTGTACGGTTGCCCCGCCGATTTGCCTCAACTGTCGGCCCAACTGTCGGCGGAGCTGGTGCCCTACCTCAATCGGGCTTACACGCAAACCCGTGTTGACCAACTGGCGATCGCCATTTCGCCGGGGGAACTGGCACCGTTGCCGACCCAAGCCAGTGCCGCCCCCCCCGACCAGTTGTTTGTGTCGGTTTTGACCCATCCCCGCGGTCAACGGGAGCTAACCCAGACGGCCTACTGGTTGTTTTGGGCTCGGCATCATCAGCGCTGGTACCTATCGGCAGTCTACACCCGTACCGGGGAGGGGCCCCCCTGGAATGTGAGCGATGGCATCATGGGGCAAGCTACCCGGCGGTGGCTGCGCGATCGCTGCCGGCCACAACCTTCCCAATTCTAAAAACCGGCGATCGGGGTAAAGCTAGGAAGCGGCTGGGGTTTGGGGGGTGGTTTCCTGCAGCACAAAATCCCGGAAGCGCTCCATGTCTTTTTGGAGGGTAGACTCCACCAAGTTTCCCAAAAACAAACCATCCATAATTTCCCCGAGGGGAAAAGGGATGGCATAGGAGATACTGAGGCGCACGGTGGTGGTGCCGTCTTGATGACCGTAGAAACGGGCCGCACCTCGATTCTGCAGGCCGCCCACCGATTCCCATTGCACGATTTGCTGCGCGATGGAGCGCACCACCCGCGATCGCCAGGAGAAGGAAAAATCGGGGGTTCCCAGTTCCCAAGTCGATAGGTTGGGGTCTTCGGGGGCGATGCGCACCGCCTGAATCCACTTCATCCACCGGGGCATTTGTTCCAAATCGGCCCAGTACCGCCAGACGGTAGCGACGGGGCGGGGGATGTCCACTTGTACGCTGTGTTCCAACCAGTTGGCCATGGGTTTAGGGGTCTTGGAAGTGGGGTACCGTAGCCAAGGCTCGGGCCAAATCGCGGCGGTATGTTCCTATGGTATCCGGCCAACCCACCCATACGTGTTGCTGGTGGGCGAGGGTTGTCCGCTCCAGGCGATCGTAAACAATGGGTTGCCCCTCAAAATCGCAACAGAGGGCCCCGGCACATCGGGCTAGGGCAAAGGGCCCGGCCGTATCCCACAACTTCACCCGCCGGTTGAGGTAAAAGTAGGCATCTGCCCGCCCTTCGATCACCTCCAATACCTTCAGCCCAAAGCTGCCGACGCTGTAGTACTCGACGTTGGGGAAAACTTCCCGGATCGCTGGCCCGTACCGTTGCTGATCTTTGCCACTCAGCACAATTTTGCCGGTGAGGGTCGGCGGTTGCTGCGGCTGCAATCGGATTTCCGGTTCGCTACCCCGCTGCCGGTACAGGCCCCCCAAGGCCACGCCACCGTAGACCAACTCATCCGTTTCGGGGGCGTAGACCCAGCCCGCCACCGGTTTGATGCCTGCCAACACCCCGACCATCACGGCGTAGTGGGGACTGCCGCTGAGAAACTCGCTGGTACCGTCGATGGGATCGATCGCCCAGGTGCGGCCGCCGTGGGGCCAGGCCTGCAGGGAATCCAGGTTCTCTTCGGTGACGATCGCATCTTCGGGGAACCAAGCCCGGAATTGTTCCCCCAACCGTTGATCCAGTAGGCGATCGGCATTGGTGACGAAGTCATCGGGGCCTTTCTTCGCGATTTGCAACCCCTGTTGACGGAGGGCTTTGGCGGTTTGCCCGGCTTCCCGCAGCAAATGGCCAATATCCCGGACGCGGTTTAACATTCGCTCCCCCTGCGGCTAAACCACCGAAAATAGAGCGATCGCCCCAGCTCGCTGAGGGGAAACAGCAAATAGGTGAGGGGGTTTACGGTGACAATGATGTCGCGGAAGCCCCGCACAGCCCAAAACAAAATGGCTTGGGCTACCCAATCCCCAGACATCACGCCGTAGGGGTTGAGGGAACTGCGGAAGGGCCCCAAAATCAGTTTGCGGATCGTGCAGGGGGCATCCAAGCGCCGCAGGGTGATGAGCTGCCCCACCGTCCGCTTCGAGAGCTCGTAGAGGGGGCTCAGGGCCGGCGAAACTTCCGCTTCAGAGGTATTGAACCAGACTTCCTTGCAGGCGCGATCGCGGGAGGTCTGCACCGTTTCCAGGAACAAATCCAAGAGCCGGAGGTGGGACCAGGTATTGACCGCAAAGGAAAGCTCGATCGCTTCGGGGTCGCGACGGCCCATCACGTTGATGCCGTGGTTCAAAATCAGAATATCCGTGGTTGCCAACAGCGATCGCAACGCCTCTTCCTGTCCGATTTGCCAGGGGTGTACCGAGACATCGGGGGCAATGTCGGTAAAGTCGGCGGTGGGGGAGTGGCTCAGGGCGACGGGTCGGGCCCCCCGCCGGTGCAATTCCCGGATCAGGGCCCGCCCCAGGGTACCGGAGGCCCCCGTCACGGCTACGGTTTTGTTTTTCAAGGAAAGACTGGTACCCAAAATTTTATCCACCAAGGTAAACGTGCCGGAGTAGTAGGCTTCGCCGCGATCGAAATGGTGCCGCCAGTGGTAAGTGCGGTTGACGAACCAGTGGCTGGGGGGGGTGGTCAACAGCCCTGGCCGGTGGGATAAATCGGTAAACTTGCCGTAGCCCAGGCCCCGGGCGATCGCCGCCAGCAAAAATCCGCCGGCGTACAGGCTGCCCACAAACCCCGTCGGGATTTGCCATTGCCACCACAGGGCGGCACCCCCCAGTCCCGTCAGGGCGATCATCGCCAGGGCTTCCGGCACGTCGTTGACCCATTCCGCCTGTCGGTAAATCGCCTCGCTCACGGGGGTTAAATCCGCCCGAAACACCTTGTGGTGCACATGGTGCCACGACCGGAAGGGCTGCCAGGTGTGCCCCAGCCAGTGGTACCCATCCCGCACGACTTCCGCTGCCACAACACTCAGAAGGGCGATCGCCCCAGAAATCCATGGCCCGCTCACGTATGCCGTCTCGCAACAGATTGTAACGAATAATAGGGCAAGGGTGTGGTGCAGACAACAGTCCACGATCTGGGTTCTGTGCCATCCTGCCCCCAGCGACAGGATTTTTATGCTCTCCCAACGCACCAAAATTGTGGCTACTCTGGGGCCCGCCAGCCGCGACCCCGAAGTTTTGCGGCAGGCGATCGCCGCTGGGTTGTCGGTGGCCCGCCTGAATTTTTCCCATGGCACCTACGAAGAACACGCCGCTACGGTTCGCCTGTTGCGGGATTTAGCCCAGGAAAGGAATGCCCCCATCACCCTGTTGCAGGATTTGCAGGGGCCCAAAATCCGGGTGGGGGTGTTGCCGGCTCCCCTGACGTTGGTGCCCGGTGAATCCTTGTCCCTGATGCCCATCGCGGCTTGGACGGGCGCGCCGGGTACGGTGCCCGTGGATTACCCCGATTTGGCCAGCGAAGCCCAGCCGGGGAACCGGGTGTTGTTGGACGATGGGCTGTTGGAATTGCGGGTGGTGGCGATCGCCGGGGTCGAAACCCGGTGCGAAGTGGTGCGGGGCGGCCTCCTCAAAAGCCGGAAGGGAGTGAACTTCCCTGACCTCGATTTGCGGTTGCCCTCCATGACCACCAAAGACCATGAGGATTTGGCCTTTGGTTTGGCCCAGGGCGTGGACTGGATTTCCTTGAGTTTTGTCCGCAAAGCCGAAGACATTGTGCAATTGAAGCAGGCGATCGCCGCCCAGGGGTACAACACCCCCGTCATCGCCAAAATCGAAAAGCCCCAGGCCTTGGCCTGCCTGAAGGAGATTGTGGCCGTCGCCGATGGGATCATGGTAGCGCGGGGGGATTTAGGGGTAGAACTCCGTCCCGAAAAAGTGCCCCTCGCCCAAAAAGCCATTGTGCAGGAATGCAATCGCCACAGCATTCCGGTGATTGTGGCTACCCAAATGTTGGAGAGCATGATCGAGCAGCCGCGGCCCACCCGCGCCGAAGCCAGCGACGTGGCCAACGCCATTTTGGACGGGGCCGATGCGGTGATGCTGTCCGGGGAGTTTGCCGTGGGCAAGTATCCCGTCCAGGCGATTGAGATGATGGCCTGCATTGCCCGGGAAGTGGAAGCGGTCCACAGACCGGAAAATTTGCCCCCCGATGTGTTGGATGAAACCCATGCCATCGGCGAAGCGATCCACACCATTGCCGATGTGTTGCCGTTGCGATGCATCGTGGTTTCCACCCGTACCGGCTACAGTGCTCGCCTGGTTTCCAGCGAGCGGTTGCCCTTGCCCGTGTACGCCCTCACCTGCGAAGCCGCCACCTACTTCCGCACCAATTTGTTGTGGGGGGTGGTACCCATTTTGATGGAGTCCGGTTGCGAACGGGACTTTGAAACCTTTGTGGCCGCCGCCGAAGCAACCCTCCAACACCGGGGCCAACTGGCACCGGGCGATCGCCTGTTGGTGGTGGGGGGCATCCCCATGAACCAAGGGGTCAACACCAATTTTCTGAAAATTCATCGAGTTGGCGGCGGCTCGGCCCACGGGGTATTCTAAGGATTCAGGTTCATCAAGGAGGTGACTACCATGGTCGCGATCGCCACCGAGACGTTGATTGGAGTAGAAAACGTCTGCAAGCGGTTTCCGTTGCCGGAGGGGAAGGGCGAGTTTACCGTGCTGCAGGATGTCAGTGTCCAAGTGCAAAGCGGCGAGGTGGTGGCCTTGCTGGGGCGCAGCGGCAGCGGCAAAAGTACCCTATTGCGGATCATGGCCGGACTGATTCCCCCCAGCGAAGGGCGGGTGCTCAGCGGCGGCAAGGTGTTGCGGGGCCCCAACCGGGATGTGGCCATGGTGTTCCAGAGTTTTGCCCTGTTGCCTTGGCTCACGGTGCAGGAAAACGTAGAGCTCGGTTTGGAAGCGCAAGGGGTGCCCAAAGACGAACGACGGCGGCGGGCGTTGCAGGCGATCGACCTGGTGGGTTTGGACGGGTTCGAGAGCGCCTATCCCAAGGAGCTATCCGGGGGCATGAAGCAACGGGTGGGATTTGCCCGGGCTTTTGTCCTGAAGCCCCAAGTCCTGTTCATGGACGAACCCTTTAGCGCCCTGGATGTGCTCACTTCCGAGAACCTGCGGGGGGAAATCGACGATTTGTGGAACGCCAAAACCTTTCCCTCCGCCAGCATTTTGATTGTGACCCACAACATCGAAGAGGCGGTGTTTTTGGCCGATCGCGTGGTGATTTTGGGGGCGAATCCCGGCCGGGTACGGGGAGTCGTGAAAATCGATCTGCCGCGGCCCCACGATCGCACCCATCCCCGGTTCAAATCGTTGGTGGAGTACATCTACGAAGCCATGACCAACCCGGAAATTGAGGTCACGGGCGCACCCAAAACCGCGCCGGTGGCGGTGCCGGTTTCCCCCTATGCGGTGTTGCTGCCCCATGTCCGGGTGGGGGAAATCAGCGGTCTGCTGGAATTGATTGTGGAGCGACCCGAAGGCACCGACGACATTCCCCGTCTAGCCGAAAGCCTGCAACTCGAAGTGGATGATTTTCTGCCCATTTTGGATGGGGCGGTATTGCTGGGGTTTGCCGAAGTGTCCCAGGGGGATGTGAAACTCACGGAAATCGGGCGGGATTTCGCCACCACGACCATTTTGCGCAGTAAGGATTTGTTCCGCCAACAGGCCCTGCAACACGTGCCGGTGGTGTCTTTGATGGTGGAAGCCCTCCAGGAACGCCGCAGCAAGTCGTTGCGGGCGGATTTCTTCCTGGATTTGTGGGCGAAGTATTTCCCGTACCCCGAAGCGGAACGGCAGTTTGCCACTACGGTGGACTGGGGCCGCTACGCCGAATTGCTGGAATACGATGCCAGCGAAGAACGGGTATATTTGCCGGAACCAACCCCCAGCGCCGAGTGATGTTTACCGGTCTGATTCAAGCCGTCGGCCAAATTGGCGATCGCCGCGGGGCATCGCTGTACATTCAGTGCCCCAATCTCCGTCCTGAAATTCAGCTCGGAGATAGCATTGCCGTGAACGGGGTGTGCCTCACGGCCGCGACCCTCACCCCCCTAGGGTTTTGGGCCGATGTCTCCCCCGAAACGGCCCGCCGTACCAACCTCGGCCACAGTCGCTGGGTCAACCTGGAACTGGCCCTCAGGGTGGGCGATCGCCTGGGGGGGCACTTCGTCAGCGGCCACATCGACGGCACGGGTTCCCTCTCCCGCCTGACCCAAACCAGCGAATTTTGGGAATTGACCGTGACCGTTCCCCCCTCCCTCTCCCGCTACGTGGTGGAAAAAGGCAGCATCGCGATCAACGGGATGAGTTTGACCGTAGCTCGCTGCAACGACACCAGCCTCACCGCTGCCATCGTGCCCCATACCTACCAGCAAACCCATCTGGTGCACAGCCAACCGGGCGATCGGGTCAACCTCGAAGCCGACCTCATTGCCAAATACCTGGAAAAACTCTCCCCAAAATCCTTACCAGACCCTCCCCTGCCCGATACGTTGCCCAACACGTTTTGGCAAGAACACGGCTGGGTATAGAGAACATAAAAACGGGTCTGACGGGGCTCGAACCCGCAACTTCCGCCGTGACAGGGCGGTGCTCTAACCGATTGAACTACAGACCCAATTTGACCCAATTAGACCCAATTTACATTCAAACTAGACTCCGCAACAGACTGCTTGAGTCCAAATTTGCAGGATTACATCATGCCAGAGGGGCGGGGGTTTGTCAAGAATTGGGAACCAAAATTTCTGGGAGCGGTCGAGCGCCGTAAGATAGAAAGACGGTATGGGGGAAGCGCCGATGAAAGTTCCAGTCCTGGGAGGCAAAACGTTTGCGGCTTTGTTGGCTACGGCGGCGATCGCCGGCGTGGGGACGGCTTTTTGGCTCACGGCCAAGCCACCGGGGGAAATGCCGCCGGAAGTGAGCAGTCCCCTGGAATCGGCCCCTCCGGTGGGGCAGGCTCCGCGGCCGGTGGAGCGACAACTCAGCAGCTATTGGATCGACAGTCAGGACAATGGGTTTGTGGTGGTGCCGGTGGCGGTCTTTGCCAACAGCACCGACGAGGCGATCGCCAGTGCCTTGCATGCCCTGAAGGGCAATCCACCGGCCAACGACTTATACAGCGCGGTGCCGCCGGCGACGGAAATTTTGAGTGTGACCGCGAAGGAAGGGGAAGTCCGGATCAACCTTTCGGCGGCTTTTACGCAGGGGGGGGGTAGCGCGGCCATGGTGGGGCGACTGGTGCAGGTGTTGTACACCGCCACCAGCCTCGATCCCGAAGCGAAGGTCTTTTTATCGGTGGAGGGCCAGCCTTTGACGTGGTTGGGGGGCGAAGGCATCGAGGTACCTCAACCCATGACCCGTCAAGACTTGCCGGCGAATTTCTAGGATGGGACGGCCCCCATGGCAGGATTGGCCATTGGCCCAGCAGGTGGCCCAACTGGTGGTGGTACGGGCTTCCGGCCACAGCTACGATCGCCAGATTGGGTATCCCCAGTGGGAGCCGCCGACGGCCCACCTCCGGTACCTGGTGCAGGAGTTAGGGGTGGGGGGCGTGTTGTTGTTGGGGGGCAGTGCGCTGGAAATCCATGCCCGGACGCAGCAATTGCAATCCTGGGCCGAGGTGCCGCTGTGGATCGCCGCCGATGTGGAAGAGGGGGTGGGACAACGGTTTGCCGGGGGGGTCTGGTGGCCGCCCCCGATGGCTTTGGCGGAAATCGCCGCCCAGGATTTGCCGGCGGCCTGCCGATTCGCCCAACACATGGGGGAATGCACGGCCCGGGAAGCGTTGGCCCTTGGTGTGAACTGGCTGTTGGCCCCGGTGGCCGATGTCAACAACAATCCCCACAACCCCGTAATTGATGTGCGGGCCTTTGGCGATCGCCCGGAGGTGGTGGCCCCCCTGGTAGCCCATTTTGTGCAGGGGGCCCGCACCCATCCCGTCTTGACCACGGCTAAACATTTTCCCGGCCACGGCGATACCGCCACCGATTCCCATTTGGCGTTGCCGGTGTTGCCGTTTCCCCCAGAACGGTTCGCGGCCCTGGAGTTTCCCCCCTTCCAGGCGGCGATCGCCGCCGGTACCGATGCCGTGATGACGGCCCATGTGTTGGCTCCCCAGTGGGACACGGCGATCGCCACGGCTTCGCCGGTTTTGGTGACCGATGTCCTGCGGCACCAATTGGGGTTCACGGGTTTGGTGGTGACCGATGCGTTGGTGATGGCCGGGGCGACGGCGCGGGCCCCGGCTGCAGATTTGGCGGTGGCGGCGTTGCAGGCCGGGGTGGATGTGTTGTTGATGCCGGCGGACCCCGTCGCCACGATTCGGGCGGTGGTGGTGGCGATTGAGGCTGGTACCTTGAGCTACGGGCGCTTGGTGGAGGCCCTAAACCGGGTATGGGCCGCCAAAACACGGATGGCGATCGGCGGTGAGGATTTTCCGAGCTTGGGGGAACCCGCCGACTGGCAAGCGGTGGAAACCCTTTTGACCCGATCCAATCGGCATTTTGTGCCGCCGGGCTGGACGCGGCCGGCCACGGGGGTAAATTTGGTCGTGGTGGAAGCGGCCCCCTTGCTGGAGGGGCGATCGCCGGCGGTGAGCATCCCTGCCGCGGTGGGGTGGCCCCCCCTGCTGGTGAACCACCATAGCTTGGCCCACCTGAACCTGGAAACCCTGCCCCCGGTTTTTTTGCAGGTGTTTGGCCGCGGCCATCCCTTTCGCGGCGATCGGGCCCCCTATCTGAAAACCCTCCAAGCCACGGTGCAAACCTTGGTGTGCCATCAGAAACTCAGTGCCCTGATGGTGCACGGCAGTCCTCAGGTGCTGACCCCCCTCCTGCCCCTGCTGCCCGATACTTGTCCCTGGGGGTTTTCCTACGGCCAACAGCCGGCCGCCCAGGCGATCGCCCTTGGCCCCCTGTGGGCCGAAGCCACCGCCAGCGCCCATGCTTTTACCGATTGAGGTGTCAACGTGCCGTCCATTCCCAACAGGGTTTTGCAGGTGGTGGGCTCTCCCACCAATGCCTTTTTTGCCGATTTGTCCCTGCTCTACGCCGCCGATTGCGCCCGGGCCCTGGGCGATCGGGTAGATTTTTGCTACGCTTGGCTGGAACCCACGGGCTGGCGATTCCCGACAGCATTGACCCGGGCTGCCATTGCTGCCGCCCCCCTGCACTCCCCGGTTGCGGCGATCGCCCACATTGCGACCCTGGGGGTCGAGGGGGTCTTACCCCAACTGTTTTGCGAAGCGGGGATGACCGCCTACCGGGCCCTGTGGTCGGTGTTGCACTTGCCCTACTTGGGCAACCCGCCCGCCACCATGGCGATCGCCGCCCGCAAGGATTGGGCCCGCGCCTTGGTGCAAGCAGCAGGGGTGGCCGTCCCCAAGGCCGAAGTGCTCACCGAACGGCGATCGCCCCGGATGGCCCCCCCCGCCGTAGTCAAGCCCGCTA
>DMPD01000172.1:0-259 GCA_003456125.1 Cyanobacteria bacterium UBA8156
TACCCTCTGTACTGGAACCTACAGAGGATTTGCCATGGTTTGGCGCTTGGGGTCAACCATCCAGGTCACAATCATCTAGATTATCTAGGCATTATTATCTAGTCCAGTGGGTTCCCTCTGTTTCCTTCTACGTCTCTTTCTGCTTTCCTATGCCGCCCTCGGTTTTTTGGGGTTTTTCTTGAGGTTTTCTCAAGTTGCGATCAGAAATTTGGATCGGAGCGAAAGGATTTGAACCTTCGACCCCCACTACCCCAAAGTG
>DMPD01000172.1:614-18200 GCA_003456125.1 Cyanobacteria bacterium UBA8156
GCGCTACCAAGCTGCGCTACGCCCCGATTCCTGCTTTTTATGCAGGGATTTCATTATAGCAACGGGTGCGCTCTTCGACAACCCGATTTTAGGTTTCAGACAAAGATTGAAAAATGGCGATCGCCACTTCCCGGAAGCCATCGGGGCTTAACGGGAGGTCTGCTAAATCGCGGGTTACGGCCGAGTAGCATTGACGAAAGCGCTCCACTTGGGTGCCAATGTCGGGGGGGACATCGAACAGGGTGATGTCGTCGTCTATAGGCTCGGGCGTAGTTTCGGGAAAGGATTCCGGCTCGGCGGCCAGGTGAAATTCGTGTCCTTCAAACACAGCGGTCACCGATTGACCCCGCACCAAGGTTTGGGCATAGGCTTTGTTGCGCACGGTTACTTCCAGAATTTCGCCGCTGGGGGTATGGACGATCGCCCGTTCTCCGCTCCACCGTTGAAAGGTACCTTCGATTGGGGTTGAGGATTTGGGCGGGCGGATGGGAAACACCTGAGTCGGGACAAAGGTATCGGTGCTATCAACGGCAATGGATTTAATGCTGCGGGTCGCCGGGGTGCGAATGGCGGCGGTCAGCTCCGCTGGGATCACATTGGTGCAAACGTAGCGAGCTTGGACGCTGCCCCCAAAACCGATGATGTCGCCGTCCTTGAGATCCCAGGAAAAACAGGGACGACCGTTGACTGTAATGCCGTTGGCGCTGCGTTTGCCTTGGGCGTTGCCGTCAACAATCCGGTAGCGATACCCTTCTTTGGCGCTGGGTTGCGGGGTGCGCAACAACAGAGCGTGTTGGCGCGAGACCGCCGCCGAGTGCAGCACAATGGCGCTGGTGGGATCGCGACCCAAGGAATAGGCACTGCCTTCAACGCTGTAGATGTTCCGACCTTCGTCGTCCTCTACAATCAACAGGTGGCGAAACGATCCCGGATCCATGGCGATGCCCCAACGCTATCTCCAGTATCCTCGAAACTGGCCAAAGTGTTTCTTGGCATGGCAAGATCGGCACAATGAGATCAAGTCGTCTAGGTCTTCATTTCCCAAAAGCCTAGGATATTCAAGGTGATGAACAACGGTGGCAACCGCGCCGCACTCTTGGCACGTCTCTAGGTCTCTTTTCAAAATCTCATTACTTAGTTTGCGCCACCACTCCGTGTTCACGTATTCATCGTAATCTGTACACGAAGCAACTCTGTCAAGCATTTCTCTGGTAGAAATCATTTCTTCAACGATATCCGCCTCAGGATAACCATAGCTAGAATCATCTTCAAGAGGATTAGTCATGGTCTTGATCTGTGTTTTTTGTGGGTGCTTGAGCCCAGAGATTCTAGAACGGTATCATAAACTCAAGAGCTTTTGTATTTTTTTCGATGCTGTATCGACGACGCGCGCTGCCAGAGGTGGATTTGAACCAACCGTACATCGATGTATCCCGTAAAAAACGGGAACTCTCATCAGAGTTCCCGCTCCATCAGCAAAACATAGCTGCTTTCAGTGTTTGATTAGGCTTTCGCCTCTTTCAGGTAAGCCAGCATGGTATCGGCATCCGACACCTCAAACGGATCGGTAGGGCACACATCCGCGTAGCCCGGCTCCACAAACATCTTCTCGATCTGACCGTCGTTGACGACCATCGAGTAGCGCCAAGACCGCATCCCAAACCCCAAGTTCGACTTGTCTACCAACATCCCCATCTTGCGGGTGAACTCCCCGTTCCCGTCCGGCAACAAGAAGACGTTTTTGGCTCCCTGCTTCAGACCCCACTGATACATCACGAAGGCATCGTTCACGGATAGACAAATGACCTCGTCTACCCCTTGGGCCTTGATTTCGTCGTACAGCTCTTCGTAACGGGGCAAGTGGGTCGAAGAACACGTCGGGGTAAAGGCCCCGGGCAGCGAGAACAACACCACCCGTTTGCTGCCAAAGAGTTCGGCGGTCGTCCGGTCTTGCCACCGGAAAGGATTTTCGCCACCGACCGATTCATCCCGCACCCGCGTCTTAAACACTACGTCCGGTACCCGTTCCAAAACCATGGTTTTGCCTTTGTTGCGAAACAACCTAACTCGTACTCATATTAAGTATGGATTTAAGGTTTTGTCAAGATTTGAGCCACGCACTAAGATGACAACAGACAAGGAGCCACGATTATGACCCTGACCCGACGACCGCTGCCGCTGTGGGGCTTGAGCTGGCTGGTGCTGGTGCTGTTTGGAGCGATCGCCACGGCGATTTGGTTGGTGGTGACGGAGCGGTGGCAGCCGGTCTTGATGCAGTTGGATCGGTGGCAGCAGATGCCGCCCCTGTGGCTGGCGGTGCCGATGGTGGCGGCCAAGTTTTTGGTGGCCTGGGCGATCGCGCTGACTTTGGGGTTATGGGGGATCACCAAGGTTTTTCCCGAACCAACGCCGCGATCGCGGGTGGTGGTAGTGGGCATTTTGTGGGTGTTGGCTGTGCGGTACGTGCTGTGGCGCGCCACTTCGACCCTGATTCTGGCGCCGACGGGGGTGGCGCTGCTCAGCGTGGGGTTGTTTGCCCTCGAACTGTTGGTTTTGGGCAACGGGATGTTGCAAATGTTGTTGTTGGTGCGCACCCGCGATCGCCGAGCGGAAGCGGAGCGCCATGCCGAGGCGGTGCGATCGGGGCGGTACACCCCGACGGTGGATGTCCTGATTCCCACCTACAACGAGCCGGCATTTATCTTGCGGCGGACGGTGATCGGTTGCCAAGCTATGGTCTATGGCCCCAAAACCATCTATCTGTTGGACGATACCCGGCGGCCCGAAATTCAAGCGCTGGCGGCGGAGTTGGGGTGTGAATACCGCACCCGACCCGACAACCGTCACGCCAAAGCCGGGAATCTGAACCACGCGATCGCCCACACCCACGGTGAATTGATCGTGTGTTTTGATGCCGATTTTGTCCCCACCCGCAACTTTTTGGAACGGACGGTGGGCTTTTTTCAGGATGCGGGGGTGGCTTTGGTGCAGACCCCTCAGAGTTTTTACAATGCCGATCCGGTGGCCCGCAATTTGGGGTTGGAAAACATTTTGGTACCGGAGCAGGAGGTGTTTTACCGGCAGGTTCAGCCAGCGCGGGATGGCACCGAGAGCGTGGTGTGTGCCGGCACTTCGTTTGTGTTGCGCCGCCAGGCTTTGCAGGCGGTAGGAGGAGAATTCGTCACCCAATCCCTCAGCGAGGATTACTTTACGTCGGTGCGGTTGTCGGGGCAGGGCTTTCGCCTGGTGTATTTGGATGAGAAATTGAGTGCGGGGGCGGCTCCCGATGATATGGCGGCCCAGGCGACCCAGCGCCTGCGGTGGGCCCGGGGTACATTGCAGGCTTTTTTCTTGGCGGAAAATCCGCTGACCTTGCCGGGACTGAGCCTTTGGCAACGGTTGGCCCACCTCAACGGGATTTTGCATTGGTTTTCCAGCTTGGCGCGGGTGGTGTTTTTGCTGGGGCCCCTGGTCTATGCGTTTGCCGATGTGGTGCCGGTGCGGGCCACCCTCCCGGAATTGCTGTTTTTCTTTTTGCCTCAATACCTGGCTACCTGGGTCACGTTCGGCTGGTTGAGCTACCGCACCCGTTCCCTGGTGATTTCCGAAATCTACGATGTGGTGCTTTGTTTTCCGCTGGCATTGACGGTGATCCAAACGCTATGGCGACCTTTTGCCAAGGGATTTAAGGTGACACCTAAAGGGGAGCAGCGCGATCGCCTGGTTTTTAACTGGAGCTTGGCGATTCCTTTGCTGTTGGTATTTGGGACGACGGCCCTGAGTTTATGGGTGAATTTGGCCCGGTGTATCATCGCACAGATGGAGCCCGGCCACCTCAAAGGCTTGGAGTTGGGTTTGTTCTGGAGTATCTACAACCTCTTGCTGCTGGCGGTGGCGCTACTGGTGATGTTCGATGTGCCCAAGCGGGACTTGTACGAATGGTTTGCCCTCAAACGTTTGGTGAAAATCACGGCGGAGAATGGGGCGATCGCCTGGGGGGTCACCACCGCTTTGTCCGAAGGGGCCGCGCGCATCGAATTCACCCAAACGGCGATCGCGATCGATGCGCCTCAGTCCGTCACGGTGGGAATTTTGGAGGAGGAACTAACCCTGCAGGCGGTTTTAACGGGGGGGGGGGCCACCGGCATGGTGACATTTAGCGCAGTGACCTTGCCCCAGCACCGGCGGTTGGTGGAAATGTTGTTTTGTCGGCCGGGCCAATGGCAGCGATCGCAACACCCGGGAGAACTGGCTTCCCTCTGGTTGTTGGTGCGCAGTGTGATCTTCCCCCGGGTGCTGTTTGCCCGGCGACGGGAGCCGGCACCCCTGGCGATCGCCCAAGGCTAGCGATCGGTAACCGGGGTGGTAAGCTGCTGCATCAAGCTGAGCATCTCTTCGTTGCGGTAGGGCTTGTTGACATAGGCCGTAGCCCCCAACTCCTCGGCCTGCTGCCGGTGGCGTTCGTTGGTTCGCGAAGTGAGTACCACAAACGGCACATTGCGGCTGATTTCCCGGCTCCGCACCCGCTGCAACAGGGTGTAGCCATCCATGCGCGGCATTTCCAAATCAGAAATAATGGCTCCGGGTTGCAAGCCGTTGTCCAGTTTTTCCAGAGCCTCTACCCCATCCCGGGCCTGGACAGTCGCAAAGCCAGCGCTTTCCAGCAAAGAAGCCAGATAGCGCCGGACATTGATGGAATCGTCCACCAACAAAATCAGTTGGGGGCTACGCCGGGCCAAAATTTCGCGGGCCGATTGGCGCTTCTGTTTTTCCAACAGCCGCAATTGGGTGTTTTCTTCGTTGGGCTGAAACAGCATTTCCCCCGGTGCAAACAGAGGAATCACGCGGCTATCCGACAGCACCGCACAGCCGCAAAAAGGAAACGAGAGGGTCATCCCCCCCGCCAACCGCTGGAGGGTAGCTTCCTGTTCGCGCCAACAGGCATCGACCGCCAACGCATATTGATGATCGCCGCTCTGCAACACCACCAGGACATTTTCTTGATCGGGGTCTTCAAACACCGGCAGTTCTTGCCGGCGACAGTTCACCCGGAAGCGATCCTGAGCGTTGATCCAGGAAATGGTGCGATGCCCCCAAATCACGGTGCGGCTATCGCCGGGCGGTGCCGCCAAAATGTCCCGGACGTGTTCGGTACGCACCGCGACCATGGCGGGCCCGATGCGCAAAAGCAGCACCCGCACCATTAACAACACATAGGGCAACTGGAGGTTGAGCCGGCTGCCCCGCCCGGTGACAAAATCCGGCCGCAGGGCAATCCCCAATGCCTGGCAACGATGGGCGATCGTGGCCCCCGGTGCCCCGGGCTGAAAGATATCAAAAGGCAGTCCCGCGCCATCATCGGTGATTTCCAGGTTGAGGGTGTCGCCCACCGCCCCCCCGCGCATCCGTAGTGTCGCCGTTGCCGGTTTCCCCAGGCGTTGGCGTTCGGCGGGCCCTTCGACACTCCGCTCGACCAACAGCTTGAGTAAATCCCCCAGGGGGCCCGCCAGTTTACCCACAAAAGCGCGATCCAGTGCCGCCGTGCTGTTCTCGACGATCAGCTGTACGGATGGCAGCGCCAGCCCCTGAGCCAGTTGCTGTCCCAAGCCACCCAGAGAGCACAACCGCTCGTCCCGCGCCAATTCCTGCACCTGCCAAATCTGACGCTGGCGATCGGCATTGGCCTGCTCCATTTCAAACAAAGCCAGATCAATGTCTTCACTAATTTCTCGCAACCGCAATAGGCCTTCTGGCAAAACCCCATTTGGGGAAGAATTTTCAGCGGCGGCTTCGGTCGCAGTCCCCAGGTTGCGACTACTGCCCAACAGGGAGCGCACTGCCGTCCGCAACTGCTGCAGTTGCCAATTCAAGACAATTTGCCCAGCCCCCAGATCGGCAGCCACATCGTACAACTGATGTCCGGGAAGAGCGGTCGCTACCGGTTCCATGGCAGTAAACACAACCGACTCAACCCCCGAAAACACGGGACGGCTTACGGGCCGTACGTTGGGCAAAGCGGGTGGCTCTCCGTCAAACGTGGCGGCCAAGTCTGAGAGCTGATTGCTAAGACCGAGGGCCGGTAGGCTCTGGGTCTCATCACTCACACTATTACTGTCATTATCACTGACATCGTCACTCAGATCAAAATTCAAAGCCTCAAACTCGGTGGAGGATACCATCGTCGGCTCTGCCACCGCCAGGGTTTGCTCCAGATCGATGAAATCCCCATCCGATAGCGTGGTGGGAAGATCTAGGCTGGTCAAAGATTGCACCTCTTCTCCCCAAGGCTGGGCCAGCGACTCGAGGGAGACCATGGCAGAAAGATCATCCATGTCCGGCAACGCCGCATCCAAATCGGTTAGCAGGCTGTCTAAAGAAGTTTCTGGGTTTTCATCACCTGCGGACTCTACCTCACTCGTGTGTTGCGGGAAGCGCTCCGCGGATGTGAGGGAGGGGGTTACCCCTGAGGAGTTTCCATCAACCTCAGGAGGAGTGGGTTCTACCCAGGGATTCAATCCCGCCAAAGCCTCGGCCATGGTTTCCGCTTCTGAAACCAACCCCGACTCATACCCGGATTCTTGCCAAAAATTTACATCCCCCAATCCCTCAACATTCGCCCTTTCCGTGGTTGCCGCGGTGAAATCCGACTCATAGACCGACTCTATCCCTCGGTCTGTTGCCAGTTCTTCCCCAAAGCCCCAGTCTCCCAATCCTTCGACGGTGAGTTCCTCGGTGGTTGCTGCAGTGAAATCTGATTCACGGCTCAGCTCCATGCCTGCATTGGTGGCAGGCTCTTCCCCAAAGCCCCAGTCTCCCAATCCTTCGACGGTGAGTTCCTCGGTGGTTGCTGCAGTGAAATCCGATTCATGACTCAACTCCATCCCTACACCGGTGGCGGCTTCTTCCCCAAAGCCCAGTCCACTTAGTCCCGCGGTGGTTAGCTCTTCGTTGAACAAATTATTCACGGGGGCCATTTCACTGATGTCGGCGGCGATCGCCCCCTTTTCTTCCGGCCAAGGCCCGTCGCTCCCTTCCTCTACACCAAATGCTGGAGCTGGATCTTCGTGGTCAGGGGACTGGTCTTCTTCCCAAAGGTTGGGTTCCGGGGTGGGATACAGGTCGGCTCTGGGCTCCGTTTCTTCCACCTCCTCCAGCGCGTCATCAAAAAAATCGGCAGGTGCTTCGGCCGCTGGCTCAAACCACGCAAAGGGATCGGCCGTACCGGCGCTTTCTTCGCTCGCAAAAAGTTCGGTGTCGTTGACATCGGGAAACTCGAAGGGCCCCTCAGACTCGCTCGGAATGTTCAACATGTCCAACAGGTGCGGCGGCGACCAAGTGCCAAACTCTACCGATGGGATCCCATGTTGACCACTGCCATCCCCTGACCCCAACACTTCCTGCAAACGCTGAATGGCTTGATCCCCCAACTCCTGCCACTGGGCCAAGTCTTGGCAGGATGCAGAGGCTTCTTCCAGCCATTGCCCGATCGCGGCCACCTCCGGCATCGCAATGCCCACTTCCGCTAGGGATTCCCGGACGGCTACCAGATCGGCTTGCGCTTCGGCGGCTTCTTGCCACCCCTCGCGCAAAGACGCCAATAACCGCAGGCAATGTTCCAGTTCTGCCCAATGGTCGCCGCCGGCGGGAACCTCGGTAAAGTGCAATTCCAAACGATCCAATGCCTCCGCGGCCGTGGCTTCGACCCCAATCCGATCGGCAAAGGGACTTTCCCCCTGGGCCGCGATCGCCGCTTGCAGGGCCCCTAGGGCCTGGCGCCACAGGTTCTGAAATTTCAGCCCTAGCTGCGGACGGTATAACCGAATTCGCTGCAAGTTCTCTTCCAGGCGCTGACTCAGTTTGGCAATCCCCCGCCACTGGGCTTCCTCGGCTTCGCCCCGGAGCGATCGCACACTGCTCAATACCCCATCGATCCGGCGATCGACACCGGTGCCGTCGGCGGCAACCTCAAACAAATCCAGCAAGGCATCGTGGATCGCGTTCAGGTACTCTTGGGCTTCTTGCCGGAAGAGATCCTCGGTGGCTAGCTCGTGTTCTCGCGTCATCGCATCCCCGGCTCAATGTGGAAGGTTCGTACGGTGGTTGGGTACCGAGAGTTGGATTTACGGTCAGGTTTGACGAGAAACCCGCGCCGGCTCTACCGCATTGTACATTTGCTCGGTGAGCTGCGCGGAAACCCCCAACGTTTTGCTGGCTTGATGGACGGCCCCCAAGGAACGGTTGGAGGTCTGGGCCAGTTCTTGCATGAGGGTGGCTACGGCCTCCGAAGTCTGGGTTTGGGTGGCGGTGGCTTCCGACATCGAACGCACCAGGCTCTCGATCTGCTGGGCGACTTCTTTCATCTGGACAAGCTCTCTCTGGGTGCTGCTCACCTGATCCATGCTCGCAATGCTGTCGGTGTTGCCCTTTTCCATCGCGCCGATCGCCTCTTGGGTCTCCGCTTGAATGGTTTCGATCAATTGCTCGACTTCTTTGGTGGCGGCGGCGGCCCGGGAGGCCAACACCCCTACTTCTTCGGCAATGAGGGCAAACCCCCGGCCCCCGACCCCGGCTTTCCGGGCTTCGATACTGGCGTTGATGGCGAGGTAGTTGGTTTGTACCGATAAATCGTTGATCAGCGATACCACTTTGTAGATGCGCCGAGAAGAATCCCCCAATCGCTTGATTTTGCGTAAGGTGGAATCGACGGTGGCCCGCAGACTCAAAATGCCCTGCACGGTCTGCTCGATGGCGACATCGCTTCGCTCCAGATTTTCCCGACTTTGTACGGTCGCCGTGGCTGCCTGCTGGGCACTGGTCGCGAGACGATGGGCCGCTGCCGCCATGTCCTGCACGGAAGTGAGGGTCTGGGCAATCCGCTCTTCCTGATCGGTATTGCTTTCCTGGATTACTCCCAGGGTCTGGGCGGTTTGCTGGAGGTTTTGTTGGGACTCTTTGGCGGTGGTGCGCATCCGCTCCATCATTTCCCCGATGCGATCGGCCACAAGCTGCAACAACCCTTCCAAGCCCGATTCGCCTTCTGGAACCTCCAAATGCAAGACTTCTTTGGCGATCCGCTCAATTTGCCCCTGCACTTCCCCCAGTTTCTGTGCCAGGGCCTCTTTCTCGCTCCGAAATTGCCGCAATTCGGCATCCCGCTGGTTGAGGCGCGACCCTACCCTTTTCAGCAGGTTGTTGACGTTTTCATCGGAAACCTCCATGCCGCTGGTGCTCACACCCGCGGCTTTGCCCAACGAACGAAACAGTTTCTCGACTTGCTGCTGGAGCTCCACCAGGTTTTGCTGCCGCTCCTGTTGCCAATGTTGCACGCTGTCCAGCAGGTCGTTGAGGCTACTCGATAGTTCGGATAGCTCTTCGTTTTGGGCGACCGGCACCCGGGTGTCCATGTCTCCGTTCATGGCCCGCCGCATCGCCAATACCACCCGCTCGATGGGGTAGGTGACCCGCTCGGCGACCGCGCTGGCGACCAAGGCCACCACCCCACTCATCAACAACAAGCCCACCCCCAATAGGAAAATGTCGCTAATGTCCGCGGGTTTGGCTTCGCTGGCGATCGCCACGCTCCAACCCAAGTTGCCGGGAATGGGCGCATAGCCGTACAGGGTGTTGCCCACGCGCCTGTGGGTGGCGGCTTCCCGACTCTCCAGTTTCTTCAACACGGGGAAATTGGTCGTGGCATCGCTGCCCAGGGTCAGCCCTGGCCCCCATACGGTACGATTTTCGCGATCGACAATGACGCTGTTGCTGTCGGCTACCCCTAATTTTTTGACCGGTACCTGGGCCACCAAAAAAGCTGCCGGTTTCCCACCCATGGCAAGGGCCCGCCCCACGGGCACGACGACGGTGTCCCCCACCAGTACCGGTGCCCCAATCACCGGATCGGTACTCTGCCGCAGGGTCTGCAAAAATTCCGCTTTGGGCTGAATTAAAGGCATCTCGCCGTCAGATTGGGCAAAGGGTTTGCCTTTCAAGTCAAAGACGGCCAAGCGCTCGTAGGTGGCATACCCCCGCCGATACAAAGAAAGCCGCCCCCGCAATTCGGCTTGCTTGCGGGTAAATTCTCTCTGGGCTGCCGTTCGCGCTTGGGGGGTGGTGGCCGCCCGGGGCTGCATCTGCAACGGCACGATTAGGTTCCCCAACAACCGCACATCCTGAATTTGCCGATCTAAAGCCGTGGCGATCGCCTGGGCCTGGGCTTGCGCTTGATTGGCTTTTAGTTCACCGTTTTGACGCGCCAGCCGGATTTGGGCCCCATCCCGCACCAACAAACTGAGGGCGGCTGCCGGAATGACGGCAAAGATCAAGGCCCCAAACAACAGCTTGGTTTTTAGGGACCCCAAGCGCACCGGCAGCGACGACGGGACTTTGGGCGGCCGGGGCAGGACCGTCTCCGGTTTTGCACCTACTTCCTCAAACTCAAATTCGGGAACCTCGGGGGATGCCACCAGCTCCACCGGGGCGGCGGGGGCTGTCCCGTTGGCCACCGCGGATTTGGGACTCAACGGTTTGGTGCTGGGTGGTTTGGTGCTGGGTGGTTTGGTGCTGGATGGGTTGGCACTCGGCGGTACGGCTACGGGATTTTCGGCTAGCATCGTCTCCTCCGGGGCTACTTCGGCCGCATCACGACCGTTTATTTCTGGGTTCACGGCATTGCCCTGCAATTCACTTAGACAGTTTTGGGCATGCTCTACCAACTCGGGATCACGGGTTAGGTAAATGACCTGTTGGTATTGCCATTTGGCATACTCGATTTTGCCGGCCGCCCGAAAAGTTGACCCAAGCCAGATGTGCAACCGTGGGTTTCGGGGGTCTTGCTTCAGCAATTCCGAAAACAGTTGCATCGCTTCGTTGTACTGCCCGGTTTCGTAGGCTTCGAGAGCTTGCTGATAGGTCGCTGCCATGTTTCGCTCACTGCAGGTGCAATGGGTGCAGATTGCTTGCTAATCCCACTTCTATTACACTCTAGTTGGAAGGCGGTGCATAGCGCCATTTTGCGTGTATTGTTCATCTTCTGGCAAGCACGCGGGCTAGGATAGATACAGAACCCTCCACCACTCCCAGACCATGACCCGATCTTCCACCCAAACTGCAATTCGTGAGTTGCCGCTGTTCCCGTTGCCGGAGGTGGTTTTGTTCCCCGGCCAACAGTTGCCTTTGCACATTTTTGAATACCGCTACCGCATGATGACCAATACGGTTCTGGAAGGCGATCGCTGCTTTGGCGTATTGTTGTGGGACGGTCAGACCAGCCAAGGGGCGGAGGTGGGCTGTGTGGCCAAAATCGTCCAGCACCACCGCCTGCCGGACGATCGCTTCAAAATGTTGGCGGTGGGCCAAGAGCGCTTCCGGGTGTTGCGCTACATCCGCGAAACGCCGTTCCGAATGGGTTTGGTGGAGCTGTTTGACGATACGGATACGGACGACAATCCCTATGCCCTGGCGGGGGAAGTGCGCGAGTTGTTGGACGATGTGGTGCGTCTGTCCCAGAAGCTGACCGAGCGCGAGTTGGAAGTCCCCCAAATTCCCCGCAGCCCCCAAGAACTCTCGTTTTGGATTGCCAGCAATTTCCATGGGGCCAGCGAAGAACAGCAATCCCTGTTGGAGATGCGCGATACGACGGCCCGCCTCCGCCGGGAAGCGGAAATTTTGGCGAATACCCGCAGCCATCTGGCGGCCCGCACGGTGCTGAAGGAGACCTTGGGCAGCTAATGGAACGGGTGGTGCTGGTGGACGATCGCGACCGGGCCCTCGGCACGGAGGAAAAGCTGGCGGTGCACCGCACGGGGGAATGCCATCGGGCCTTTTCGGTGTTTGTCTGGAACGATCGCCAAGAGTTGCTGTTGCAACGTCGAGCCCTCACGAAATACCACGCGGGGGGCCTGTGGACCAATACCTGTTGCAGCCATCCCCGCCCCGGCGAACTTCCCCGGTTGGCGGCCCACCGCCGTCTGCAGGAGGAAATGGGCTTTGGTTGTGCCCTCACCCACCAGTTTACGTTTACCTATCGGGCGGATTTGGGGGATGGCTGGTGGGAACACGAGTGCGATTGGGTGTTTTTCGGCCGATTTGAGGGGGTGCCCGCCCCTGACCCGGCGGAAGCGATGGACTGGCGCTGGCTGCCCTGGCCTGACCTCCAAGCCGATGTGGCGGCCCACCCCGATCGCTATACCCCCTGGTTGCGCCTGGCGTTGCCCCGGGTGGCCACGGCTTGGACTACGTTCTTTGACGGTACTACCCCATGACCTACGCGGCGCTCCTCCAATCCCAACGGGATTTTTTTGCTTCGGGGGCGACCCGGCCCCTAGCGTTCCGTCAACAACAGTTGCAAACGTTGGCCCAGGCGTTGCAAGCGCAAGAAACGGCGGCGGTGCAGGCGTTGCAGGCGGATTTGGGGAAGCCCCCCCTCGAGGCGATCGCCGCGGAGTTGTTGCTGATTTCCCAGGAGATCGCTTGGGCCCGCCGCCATTTGCCCCGGTGGTCGCGCCCTCAATCGGTGCCCTTGACGGCTACCCAGTGGCCCGGCCGGGCGACAGTCCTGCCGGAACCGTTGGGGGTTTCCCTGATTCTCGCCCCCTGGAATTACCCCCTGCAATTGGCGTTGGTGCCCCTGATCGGGGCGATCGCCGCGGGCAATTGCGCGATTGTCAAACCGTCGGAGGTGGCGCCCCACACGGCCCAATTTTTGCAGGACCTCTGCACCCAAATTTTCCCGCCGGAATATGTGCAGGTGGTCACCGGCGATCAGGAAACGGCGATCGCCTTGCTGGCCGAAAAATTCGACAAAATTTTCTTCACCGGCAGTACGCGGGTGGGGCGGCTGGTGATGCAGGCGGCGGCGACCCATCTCACCCCGGTAACGTTGGAGTTGGGGGGGAAAAGTCCGGCGGTGGTGGCCGCCGATGCCGATCTGGAGGTGGCGGTGCGCCGCATTGTCTGGGGAAAATTTTTGAATGCCGGTCAGACCTGCATTGCCCCCGATTATGTGTGGGTGCCCCGATCGCTGCTGCCGGCGTTTACCCAACAGGCGATCGCCGTCCTGAAAAAGTTCTACGGTGAAAATCCCCAGCAAAGCCCGGACTACGGTCGCATTGTGAGTACGGGGCACTGGGATCGCCTCCGGGGGCTGTTGGATGGGGTGGAGGTGCTGTGGGGGGGACAAGGCGATCGCGACCAGCGCTATTTTGCGCCGACGTTGGTGCAGGTGACGGGTTGGGATGCGCCGGTGATGCAGGAGGAAATTTTTGGCCCCATCCTACCGTTGCTGCCCTACGACGATCTGGCGGCGGTGCGGCGGCAACTCACCCAAATGGAAAAACCGTTGGCCCTGTATTTCTTCGGGCGCGATCGCCGACCGTGGCAGCAACTGTGTCAAGAGGTTTCCTTTGGGGGGGGCTGCTTCAACGACACGATCGCCCAGGCGGCGGGGCCCCACCTGCCGTTTGGCGGGGTCGGAGCCAGTGGCATGGGCCGCTACCACGGCTACCACAGTTTTGCGGCGTTCTCCCACTTCAAGAGTCTGTTGCACCGTCCCAATCGCCCCGATTTTGGTTTGCGATATCCTCCCTATCCCACCGATTTGGGTTGGCTCAAACGTTGGTTGGGGGGCTAAACCGCAGCCTGCAGGGCCGCCAAATCGGCGGCGACGATGTGGGGCAAATGGCGGGTGATTTTCGCGATGTCCCAGTCCCACCAGGCGATCGCCAAGAGGGCTGGTACCGTGGCTTCGTCAAACCGGCGGCGCAACGGTCGGGCGGGGTTCCCGCCCACCACCGTATAGGGTTCCACATGGCGGGTAACCACCGACTTCGCCGCCACGATCGCCCCGTGGCCAATTTGTACCCCAGGCAAAATGGTGGCCCCGTAGCCGATCCACACATCGTTGCCCACCACCGTATCGCCTTTGCCGGGGGAGGGCGGTTCCGGGTAGTCCCAACCGTGACCAAAAATAAAAAATGGGTATGTTGAAAACCCGGTCATGCTGTGGTTGGCCCCGTTCATGATGAACGTTACCCCCTGGGCCAAGGCACAAAACTTGCCGATAATCAATTTATCGCCAACAAAATCAAAGTGATAGAGCACGTTGCGCTCAAAATTTTCCGAATCTTCCGGGTCGTCGTCGTAGGTGTAATCGCCAATTTGGATGTGGGGATGGGTGACGGTATTGGCGATGAAGCAAATTTGCGGGAACTCGGGCAAGGGGTGCTTCGCCCGCGGATCGGCACCGTACATTGGCCATGGCTCAGAACACCAGAGGCATTGTAGCTTTTGCGCCCATCCGATCGCCAAAGCGGGGAGCGGTGGTCGATGCTCCTCGCTTGCCGGTATCCGACAACACTGCCGTTTCTTTTTGGATTTTAATGTTACAATGGAGAGTTGACCGTTTGCAGCAAACAACACCGTGGCCGATCGTCTTTTCATTCATCCAGAAACCCCGCAATTGCGCATGCTGGAGCGGCTGGTGGAGGCCCTGCGCGGGGGAGCGGTCGTGCTCTACCCTACGGATACGGTGCCGGCAATTGGCTGTGACCTCCACAACAAGCGGGCGGTGGAACGGGTGCGCCAAATCGAAGCCATTGCCCCCGACAAACCCTTGACTTTTCTGTGTTCGTCGTTGGCCAACTTGGCGGCCTATGCCGTGGTGAGCGATCCGGTGTATCGGATCGTGCGATCGCTGGTGCCGGGGCCCTACACGTTTGTGTTGCCGGCGACCAAGCTGGTGCCCAAGTTGGTGTTGGAGCCAAAGCGGCGGACGACGGGGGTGCGGGTACCGGCGGTTCCCATTTTGCGCGAAACCATCCGGGGTTTGGGTAATCCGGTGGTTTCCACCTCCGCCAAGCTCCTGCCCCAGGGCACCCCTTGGGCGGAACTGTACGATCGCTACGAAAAGTTGGTGGATGTGGTGGTGGAAGATGGGCTGGAGCCGGCGGGTCAGGTCTCCACCATTCTGGACATGACGGGCGATCGCCCGGTGGTGTTGCGGTGGGGTGCGGGCCTGCTCGATCGCCTGCCGGAGGAATGGGTGTTGGCGGAACCGACCCCGTTGGTGGATGCCCTGGACTAGGGATTCCAATCGACCTGATGCCAGGTGTCTCCCTCCCGCCAGTAATGCCAACGATCCTGCGGGTCGCCGCGCAATGCCAAGCGCTCGACCCGATCGGGCCACAGCCGCAACACCCAAAACGTATCGGGAGGAAGGGCGGGTGCGGCCACGGCAAAGGCCTTTGATTCGGCCCGGGGCTGACCCGGATGGGGCCAGGCAAATTGCTGGCGGGCTTTGGCGGACAGGGCTTCCCACAATGGCCGCCGTTCGTCTCCGGTGACAATCTGCACCCGCCCGCTAATTCGGTACTGCTCCCGGGTTTCGACAAAATACCAACAGGCCTCGGCCTGGGGATTGACCTGCAAATGCTGGATTTTGGCACTGCGGTGATCGGTCACAAACTGCAAACCATCGTTGCTTTCGGCAAAACCCCGAAACACCACCGTCCGGTTGGTCGGCTCGCCGGTGGGGGTCACCGTCGCCAATTGCAGGTAGCGGGCATGGGGCAAATGACGGTGTTTGTGCAGGCTGCGGGCCAGGGGCGATCGCCAGGGAGCTACCATCGGGAGCGGGCTTCGGCGCTGTTCGCAATGTCGTTGCGGATTTGACCGAGGCTCCAACCCTCATCAAACCGGGATTGATAGGTGCGCAGACCGTCCAAGTCGGCGGGTCGTCCCAAGACCTGGCGGTAAATCTGGTCGATTTCGGCCCGGGCATCGTAGAAACGACGGGGAGTCACCACCGGGAACTGTCCCCATCCCACCCCTCGGTGCGGAACCACGCCAAACCCTGGATGCACGACCCTCCGGCCGTGGGGAATCACAACCAATCCGGGAGATACCCCAAACCGGGGAGATACCACTGTGCCGTAGGGGATCGCGCCAAACCCGGGGGACACCACTGTGCCGTAGGGGACTGCACCAAAGCCGGGGGACGGAACGACGTAGCGGGGGGCGTACCCACCGCAGTTGGCCCCCAAAACACAACCCGCCACCTGCAGACCAATCCCCAAGTTCACCCGTTCTTGGGGAGTCAGAGCCTGGGCCGGCAGGGTGACAAACCCCAACCCCAAGGCGATCGCCCCGATGACCGTTTTCATAACCGTTTGCTGCCAACTCCGCGTGTTTCTATCCTACGCGATCGCCCATGACGGCCTGTGGCAAAAAATTTCGAGATACAATACACAGACCCAATTTTTGATCTCCCCCCAGCGTCCGTGTGAGTAACTTCCAAGCCGCCATCGCCCAACGGGAATTTTTGGTTACGGCAGAAATTTCTCCCCCCAAAGGCATAGACCTGCAACGGGCGATCGCGCTGGCGCAGAAACTCCAACCCTGGGTGCACGCGGTCAACCTCACGGATTGCAGCCGGGCGGTGCTGGCCATGGGCTCCATCGCTACCGCGGTGGTCCTGCAACAGCAAACCGGCATCGATACCATCTGTCAGCTCACCGGGCGCGATCGCAACCGTTTGGCTTTGCAAGGAGATTTGTTGGGGGCGGCGGCGTTGGGGGTGCGCAACGTGTTGGCCCTCACCGGCGATCCGGTCAAAGCCGGCGATCACCCGGAAGCCCGGGCGGTATTTGAATGTGAGTCCATTCGGTTGTTGCAGTTGATTGCCCAATTGAACCAAGGGTACAGCGCCAACGGTCAACTCCTCCCCGATGGCGGCACCTGCTTCTGGGCCGGGGCGGCGGTCGATCCCCAGTCCCCCAGTTGGTCGGGCCTCAGCCGCCGCTTTGAACGGAAAGTGGCGGCCGGCGCCCAGTTTTTTCAGAGCCAGTTGATTTGTGATTTCGAGCGCCTGGCGCTCTTCATGGAGAAGCTGGGCAAGCCTGCCGGTAAACCCATTCTGGCGGGGATTTTTCTCCTCAAGTCCGCCCAAAATGCCCGGTTCCTCAACAAGTATGTCCCTGGGGTGAACATCCCGGAAGCCCTCATTGCCCGGTTGGAGCGGGCCCCCAATCCTTTGGCGGAAGGTATTGCGATCGCCGCGGAACAAGTGCAACAGGCCCGTCAAATCTGCGACGGGGTGCACCTCATGGCCATCAAAGCCGAGGAACGCATTCCGGAAATTCTGACCCAGGCTGGTGTGACTCCCCGTTTCCACCCACCTACAAATACTCCGTAGCGGCGATCGCCCAGCGGTTGTCGGGTGTGAGCACCAGCCGCACCCGCAGTTGTTCGGTTTCGGTGCGACCGTTTTTCATCTGGTAACGGAGGGTGACCAGGACTTCCGCGCGATCGTTGTCCGCCATCACCTCTTTGGCCTCCAGCACCTCGACCTGGGCCACCGTTTCCCACCACAAAAAGAAGCTGTTGTAGGAACCGGCCCGGTCTGCCTGAAATTCCGGGGTGAGCTGTGCCCAAGCCGGTTTGTAGCGGCGATCGTTGATCAGGGCGTAGTAATCCCGAATCGCCGTAGCCGGTTCGGCGACCGCGGGGACATCCGCGGGGGGATCGGGTACGGCAGGCGGTTGGGGGGGCACCTGGGCAAAGTGTCGGGGGTCGGGGGCCCCCACCTCGTTG
>DMPD01000172.1:18496-24132 GCA_003456125.1 Cyanobacteria bacterium UBA8156
GGCACCTGGGCAAAGTGTCGGGTGTCGGGGGCCCCCACCTCGTTGCTGGCCAGCGCACAATAGGCATCGGGTTGGCCATAGGCCGCCAGGGCAGCCATGCAGGCGGCGAGATTGGGATAGCGGCCGGCATAAACCACATGCAGGTCACTGCGGACGTTGGCAAAGTCCCCTGGCACCAAACGGCCCGCTTCGGCGTAACCCTGTTCGGTGAGGGCCCGTACGCGATTGGCGGCATTTTCCGGGTTGCCGTAGGCCGAATCCGCCAAAAAGTAGAACGCGGGTTGAATCGTTGGCGGCGGTGGCTCCGGTGCCGGTACCGTGACCACTGGTGGGGCGGGGGGCACCTCCGCAGGACGCGAAGTTTTGAACGCGACCCCGACGGCGATCGCCCCTCCCATCAGCACCGGCCAAGCCCATCCCATCCCCCGGCCGCGCACCGCGTCGAGGGACGGGGCACAGGTCGAAGCTACGGCCACCGTCGCCGGGGGAGTTTGGGGCTGGGCCAGGGGCATGGTTTGGGGAGAGACCACAGGGGGAGTGGTCTGGGCAGGCATCAAAGCCTGGCGCATGGCGGCCGCCGTGGGGTAGCGATCGCGGGGATGGGGCTGCAACGCGGTTTGCAACACCCGGGTCAAATCCGGGGCCAACCGGGGGAGGACGTCCTGCCACCGCAATTCACCGGTTTCCGGATCCATCGGCAATTCTTGGGGACAGCGCCCCGTCAGGACATACAAAACCGTCAGGGCCAAGCTGTACAGATCGCTGGCAAAAATCGGTTTGCCGGCGGCTTGTTCCGGCGGCATAAACCCTGGCGTGCCAATGATGATGGAACTGGGCACCGTCTGGGCCGCCATCGTCGCCCGCAATCCCTCCTTCACCGCCCCAAAGTCAATGGGGACGGCGGCCCTATCCCGATGCCGCAACATGACGTTTTCTGGCTTCAGATCGCGGTGGACAATCCCCTGGCCATGGACAACCTCCAGGGTGTTCAGCAAATCCACCAACAGCGATCGCCCAAAGGCTTCGCTCTGGGGCCCCTGTTTCTCGATAAAGTCCCCCAGGGTTTGGCCGTCGATCCACTCCTGCACCAAATAAAACTCGCCCCCCTCGGCAAAATAGGCGTACAACCGGGGAATGCGATCGCAGGCGTTGCCCAGTTGCTCCAACACCACGGCTTCCCGTTCAAATCGTTCCTGCAACAGGGTACGCAAAGAGGGATTGCTATGCGTGGGCTTTAACTTCTTGATCACGCAGCGCTGGCGGGAAGGCAGTTGGGTATCCTCCGCCAAAAAGGTTTCGCCAAAACCGCCGCTGCCCAATTGCTTGAGGATGTGGTATCGCTGCCCGATCGCCGGCATAAGCTATCCAAACGCTTCCCGTATTATGTCCGACTACCCCTGAAAAGTCGGCCGCTTGATTTACAATGCCGCTGGTATTCCACCAGCGCACCATGCCATTATCAACGACAGCCGTACCTTGACGACCCTCCAAAGTTTGGTGGATCGTGCTCTGGCCGGGGCGATCGCCGGTCAGTTTTTCGACTTGGATGACCTGCCCAACTTCCGGAACCTGACGGGTGACGAAACGGCGCAAAACCCCGGCGGGGTAAGGGCCCTCGGGGGCAACGACACGCTCAATGGCGGCTCCACCGCCGCCCTTTTAGACGTGTTGCGCGGAGGATAAGGCAACGACACCATCACGGGCGCCGGCATTTTGCACGGCAACCGCGACAGCGATTTCCTGACGGTATCTTCTGGGTTGGCCCGGGGCGGGCAAGGCGACGACACCCTGGTGGGAGGGGGAGTCCTGATAGGCAACTTTGGTGCCGACCTGTTGGAAGGCAGTTTGGGGGCGCCGACGGTGTTTGTGTTGCGTTCGGATACCGAGACCGGCACCCAACTCGAGGCAGCCGATCTCATGGATTCGTTTCGCCCTACAGCCGGGCATCGCATTGCTGTGGCCGGAGACTTTTCGGTGGCCGACCTCACTTTTGATGTGGCCACCGTGGTCAGCACATTCAATCGGCGACGGACCCTCACCGCTGCCGATGGCCTGGCCGATGTGCTGATTCGCCGCACGTCCACCGGTCAACTTTTAGGGGTGGTGGTAAATTTTGGCGACGCCAATGTGGTGCGCTCCCTGACCGAAGTGGTGCCTTTTACCGATCCCGCCCTGCAATTGGGTTGAGCCATGGGCACTCGTTGGTCTATGGAACCACTCCTCAAGATGCAATCTGCCGACTTTAACCGCGACGGCAAGCGTTACGGGAATAGCATGCAGTTAGTTCTGCCTTAGCGGGTGAGGCGACGGTAACACAGCCATTCCAGTGCGATCGGCGGCGGCTCCGTGTCGGGAAACACCAGCCGGCCGGTTGTCCAATCGGCAAACCACGGGGAAGGGGGCCAAGCCGCCGGCGGCAGGCGATCGCGCTCGTAGTCAAACACCGGCTCACGGCTCACCAAGACCAAGGGCAATCCCGCCATCGCTTGGGTGAGTTCCCGTTCCGTGGTGAAAAACGCCTGGGAAACCGCCGCCACTTGGCGATCGACCGGGGTCGGTTCCCAATCTGCCCGCCCGACAAAAGAATTAAATAATAGAAAACCCTCCGGTTGCAGGGCATCGTAGGCTTTGAGGGCCGCCAAGCGAATCTGCTGGGGGGAGCGAAAATGGGGAAACACCTCTGCAAACAACACCAGATCGTAGGTTTGGCGGGGGAGTCGGCGGGCCGGATCGAGGATGTCGCCCTGGGTCACCTGCACCGGTAACCCCTCCCGATCGCTCAACACCTGCAATTGGTGGCTAAAAATTTCCGCCAGCTCCAGAGCATCCACCCGAAAACCCTGCCGAGCCAAGGGTAAGGTATTGCGACCGGCCCCGGCCCCCACATCCAAAATGCGGCTTGCCGCCGGCAACTGGGCCGCCACATCCATCACCTTGGCGTTGGGGTGGCGACCAAACACCCCGGTTTCCATCTCGTCCAAGCGATCGCCAAAGTGGGTTTGAATCGTCTGCTCGTAAAAGCTTTTGAGGGAATCGAGGCGCACCTGCACATCCAACACCAACCCCGGTTGGGGCGGTGGCGCCGGCTGATAGGTCAACACCAATCGCGCGTGTTGCGAAGCCGTGAACCCCAGCGTGAGCTTCTCCACCAGGCGATCGCGCAATTCCGGGAGGCGGGATTCGGGAAACGGCGATCCCAACAACGCAAACAACTGGCAGACCCATTCCAAGTAAGCATCCCCCAGGGCGGGCACACAGGGCAGCTCCACGGTGCCCTGAAGCATCGCCCCCCGCTGCAACCGCTGAAAAGCGGCCGGTAGGTTCACACCCATCCCGTCGGTTGCCGTTCGTGCCAAGGCGTAGACCGCTCGTAGGCCCGGGCCACTTGCAGCAACGTCGCTTCCTGCAACACATTGGCGATCAACTGCAACCCCACCGGCAACCCCTGGCGATCGAACCCACAGGGCAAACTCAGCCCCGGCAACCCCGCCAAATTCACCGGAATCGTCATCAAATCCGTGAGGTACATGCTGAGGGGGTCTTCGGTCTTGCTGCCCAAGGCAAAAGCCGTCACCGGTGAAGTCGGACACACCAACACATCCACCTGGGCAAAAGCCCGGTCAAAATCTTCCCGAATCAACGCCCGCACCTTCTGGGCTTTGAGGTAGTAGGCATCGTAGTAGCCCGACGACAACACATAGGTGCCGATCGCGATCCGCCGCTTCACTTCCGGCCCAAAACCCCCTTCCCGGGTCTGTTCGTACATCCCCAACAGGTTTGGTGCCGGGGCCCGATACCCGTATTTCACCCCGTCGTACCGCGCCAAGTTGGCCGAAGCCTCCGAAGGGGCCAAGATGTAGTACGTCGGCAACCCATAGCGAAACCGGGGACAGGAAATTTCTTGCACCGCCGCCCCCAATTCTTGGAGCTGGGCGATCGCCCCCTGCACCAAAGCCGCCACTTCCGGATCGAGACCTTCGCCAAAGGTTTCGCGCACAATGCCCACCCGTTTGCCCTTCAGGGACTCGGTGTGTTCGGGCGCCACCGCCGCCCCATAGTCGGGAATATCCACCTGGAGGCTGGTGGCATCCTGGCGATCGGGCCCCGCCAAAACCTGCAACAACAGGGCCACATCTTCGACCGAATTGGCCAAGGGGCCCACTTGGTCGAGGGAGGAAGCAAACGCCACCAACCCGTACCGCGAGATCAGCCCGTAGGTGGGTTTGAGGCCCACGGTGCCGCAAAAAGCGGCCGGCTGCCGAATCGAACCGCCGGTATCGGAACCCAACGCCGCCACGCACTGCCGAGCCGCCACCGCCGCCGCCGAGCCGCCCGAAGACCCCCCCGGCACCCGATGCCGCTGCCAGGGATTGTAGGTGGGGCCAAAGGCCGAATTTTCCGTGGAGCTGCCCATGGCAAACTCATCCAGATTGGTTTTGCCCAAGACCACGGCTCCTGCCCGCTCCAGGTTGGCCACCGCCGTGGCCGTATAGGGAGACACCCAATCCGCCAACATCCGGGACCCGCAGGTGGTTTTCACCCCTTCCATACAGAGGTTGTCTTTGATGGCGATGGGAATGCCGGCCAGGGGCCCCAAGGTCTCTCCCGCTGCCCGCCGTTGATCCACCGCCGCCGCCCGGGCCAAGGCCCGCTCCGGCAACACTGTCAGAAAGCTATGAACCTGCGGCTCCCGCTGCTGCAAGCGCTCCAGATAGCCTTGGGTGAGTTCCACCGCCGAAACCTGACCGGTTTGCAGTGCCTGTTGACATGCCCGAATGGAATCCATGAAAGAGGTCAATCCAAAATCTTTCCTAGTGTAAAGGTATTTGCCCCCAAGCCTCCCCCAACATTCCCTAGACAAGAAGCCCGAATAACTTTAGAATGTGTGCGCAATTTCACGGGACAGGCACAAAAACCTTGGAGGTCAACATTCCCGAGCAGCTTACACTGACGGTTAGCCTGCGGGGAAGCCGCGAAGTACGTGATGGCTATCAGTTGTTTCGGCTGACGGGCCAACTGGATGCATTCTCTGAACCGTCTTTTCGTCGGGTGATGGTGCGCTGCATCGACGAAGGCCCTGCCCATCTCATTCTGGATCTATCGACGATTGATTTCATGGATAGTTCCGGGTTGGGAGTGCTGGTGCAAATCGCGAAGAAAATTCAGGTGAACCAAGGCTCCCTCCGGATCGTTACCAATCCGCGGGTGACCCAGACCGTGAAACTGGTGCGGTTGGAACAATTTCTATCCCTGGTGACTTCCCTCGAAGAAGCCCAAGCCGGTTTGTTGGCCCCGCCCCCGACGATGGCACCAACCCCGGAGCCAGGGTCTGCCCCAACCCCAACGCTGGCCCCGGAACCCCCGGATCATCAAAATACCAATCATCAAAATACCAATAGCCAAGACCCCAGTCTAGGGGTGGGAGAGCGCCAAGCCGTAGCCACAACCCTGTCCGGTGACGGGAAGGGTGGGGAACCGGTAACCGAACTCTCGACGAAAATCGCCAACGAAATCCAGCCTGAAATCCCGACGGTAGCCCCCAACACCCGACCCAAGCGCAACCGCTCGAAGACGAGCGCTAAGACCAAAGAGTCCCCCGAGCCATCGGTACTCGAAACGCCCCCCCCACTGGCGAT
>DMPD01000048.1 GCA_003456125.1 Cyanobacteria bacterium UBA8156
GGCTTGGGCCGAAAACTTGGGGGGTGGGGGGGGGGCCGTGACCGGAGCCACCGGTTCCCCTGGCAAAACTCTGGCGCAAATCAACCGTTCAAAATCGCGGTTGAAGTGAACGTTGGTGGTGCCCCGTTGCTGCCAAAATTGGAGGAGGCGATCCACCGACACCGCTTTGTAGCGTCCTTGGTAGAGGGCTTCGATCGCCGCCAGTCGCGGCCAAGCTGCCGGCAGGTTTTGCCAGCGTTGGTTTAGCTTTTCGGGGGAGAAGGGCCCCATGTCAAAGCTGTAGTGGTAGAGCAGGCGCAAAACGTCTTCCACACAAAACCATCACCACGTCTCTCCAGCATAAAACCCTTTCGCTTTGGGGGCAAGTCAGGAACGGGTGGCGGCGGTCAGAGACTGCAGGGTTTGTTGGGTGCGGCCGATCCATTCGGTATCGTTTTCCAGCTGGAACAGGCGCAGGGCTTCGCGGTAGGACGACAGGGCCCGGGCGGTATCCCCTTGCAAAGCGTAGAGGGAACCCATGCCAAAATGCGCTTTCCCGTAGTTGGGGCGGAGGCTGAGGGCCTGTTGCAAAGATTCGCGGGCTTCGCGGTAGTTGCCCTGCTCGGTGAGGGCCAGCCCCAAGTTGGTGCGATCCACCCACAGTTCGTTACGACCAAGGACAATGGCTTGGCGCAGGGCAGCGATCGCCGCTTCGGTTTGCCCTTGGGCCCGCAACAAATTGCCCAAATTGCTGTGGGCCAGGGGGTTTTGGGGATTTAGGGCGATCGCCTGGCGAAAGACGGTGATGGCTTCTTCGGGGCGGTTGGCATCGGCGAGGGCCCGGCCCAAATTGTTGTGGGCGGCGAGGTAGCGAGCATCCAGGCGAATGGCTTCCCGGTAGAGGGCGATCGCCTCCTCGAACCGGCCTTGGCGACGGCGGGTTAACCCCAGACCGTTGCGGGCCCGCAGGGATTGGGGATTGAGTTCCAAACTCTTCTGAAAATCCCGGGCGGCGGTTTCCAGGTTTTGTTGTTGTAGGTGTACGTCCCCCAGGGCCGCCCAAATCTCCGCTTGGTGGATGGGGTTGGGGGTTGCGGTGAGGGCAGCTTGGTAGGTGGCGATCGCCGCGGTTGGTTGGTTGGCGGCGGCTTGGGCCAACCCCAAGTTGTATCGGGCAAAAGACAGGTTGGGATTGAGCCGCAGGGCTTCTTGGTAGGCGGCGATCGCCTCGGAGTAGCGCTGGGTTTCGTACAAGACAATCCCCAACCCAAACCGGGCTTCGGCGGGGCTGGCGTTGAGGCGCAGGGCTTCTTGGTAGGCGGCTTCGGCTCCGGCCAAATCTCCCTGGCGGCGGAGGATAGCCCCCAAACCCAACCGCGCCGGGCCATAGTTCCGATCGAGGACGATCGCCTGCCGAAACGCCCGGAGAGCCCCCGGCAAATTGTTGCGGGCTTCTTCGGCCAGACCGAGGTTGTAGTAGGTCGGGGCCAGGGCCGGGGTAGCGGGACTCAAAGCGATCGCCCGTTCGTAGGCGGCCACGGCACCAGCGGCATCCCCCTGCTGAAAGAGGGCCAACCCCAAGCCATAGTGAGCCGGCACAAATCGCTCATCCAGGGCAATGGCCCGGCGATGGGCGGCAATGGCTCCCGTCAAATCCCCCTGCTGCCGCAGCGTTACCCCCAAGCCGAAATGGGCGGCTACCAGACGATCGTTGCTGGCCAAGACCCGGCGATACAGGTTGGCGGCTTCCGTCAAGCGACCTTGTTCCCGCTGGCGGTTGGCCTGCTCCAAAAGTTGAATCGGCGATTGGGCCAGGGCCGCCGGCGCCATCAGCCACACGGCCAGAGCAATTCCCGAAAACTGCTTCACCGTTTTTCCTCCTGCGATCCATCGAGCTATTGTAAACTAGGGATGTTCTGCGGGTTTGGTGCCATGAATGCCCTGATTGGGTGGTGGTTGATGGCTCTGACCGCCGCGTTCCTGATTCGGTTTTGGGGCAGCCAATGGCCCACCCTTACCCTCACGCCCCAACTCCAGGCGATCGCCCTGTTGATGGTGGTGGTTCCCCCCTTGGTGCTGGGGTTGATCTTGCGGGCCCGCGCCTCAAGATAACCTCGGAAAACGGGTGTTGCCGTAACCTAGCTTGCGGCTGAGGTGAATCCATAGAGGTGACCTAGAATAAGAAAGAGCCGGAGTAAATATGAAACGTTGGTTGAGTTGGTTGGTGGCCCTGCTCTTGGTGGTGGCCCCGATCGCCACCGGCCAAGCCGGTGCCTTTGGCGGTACCCGACCGGATTTGCCCCCGCTGGCCCCCCACCCCCAATTGCGTGGTTTCTACGGCGGTTGATGACCCGGCGCATTTCATTGCCCCCATTGCCTACACGGGCGATCGCCAAGCTGCCCAAACCGATCTCTTGAAAATCCTCAGCGTGGTACCGCGCACCACGGTTTGGCACCAAGGGGATGGCCGCATTCAAGCGGAATCCCGGAGTCGCTTGTTGGGGTTTATCGACGATGTGGAATTTTTCTGGCCCGCCGATCGCCCCGTGATTGAGATGCGATCGGCCTCGCGGTTGGGGGAATCGGATTTGGGAGTCAATCGCCGCCGCCTCGAACAAATTCGCTTGGCCTTTGCCGACTACCGCCAGTCCTAGGATCGCCCTACTTAACCCCTATACTGAAGGGCCGTAGTGCTATGTACATAGGTCTGTTGTGAGTTCTGCCCAAATTAAAACCCCCAGCGCCGATAAACAGGCGGTGCAAAATTACTTCAATGCCGCCGGGTTCGATCGCTGGCGACGCATCTACGGCACCGAGGAAGTGAACCGGGTGCAACGGGACATTCGGGAAGGTCACCAACAAACCGTCGATTTGGTGTTGGGTTGGTTCCGGGCCGATGGCACCCACCCCCGTCACCCCCTAGATTTGACCACCGTAACGGTCTGCGATGCCGGTTGTGGTACCGGGAGCCTGAGTCTGCCCCTGGCCCAAATGGGGGTACCCGTCATCGCCAGCGATATTTCCGAGAAAATGGTTACCGAAGCCCAACAGCGGGCAGGCGACTTGACCAACCTCACCTTCCAGGTGGCGGATTTGGAAACCCTGAGCGGTTCTTACCACACGGTGATTTGTTTGGATGTGTTGATTCACTACCCTGATGCCGAGATGGCCGCCATGATCTCACACTTGGCAGGCTTGGCGAAGCGGCGGTTGATTCTGAGTTTTGCGCCGCAGAACCCTTACTACGTCCTGCTAAAAAAGGTGGGGGAACTGTTTCCCGGCCCCAGCAAAGCGACCCGGGCCTATTTGCACCGGGAAGCCGATATTCGCCGGATTTTGACCGATTGTGGGTTCACCGTGCGGCGCAATGAGTTTACGGCTACCCAGTTTTATTTCTCGCGGTTGCTGGAAGCGGTTCGCCCGTAAGTTCCGCTTCGAGGGGTTGCCCTCCAGCCCCTCTCTCAAAGCAGGAGAGGGGGGCGAAGCCAGCGGTTATGGGGCTTTGCGGGCGGTGGCCATCATCAACCCCTGGTATTTGCGGGTGGGGCGATCGGCCGCTACGGTCTCGATCGCCACGGTGGCACACCCGGCAGCGATCAAGGCTGCCTGCAGCTCGGTTTCGGCAATGTTGACGGTGGGGAAATACTGGGAATCGGGATTGGATTCGCTCAGGGCCTCGTTCACATCCCCAAAATCCGCCCCTTTGACCGCTGAGAGAATCAGGGTGCCCCCCGGTTTGAGGCAGGTCAAAATGTTGTTGAGGTATTGCTGCCAGACGGTGCGATCGTTGGTCGCAGCGTCGGCACAGGAATTGCTCACCAACACATCGAAGGGCTCGGCCCAGCCGGGCAAGGGTTGATTCAGGGCCGCATCACAAAACCGAATGGCGACAATTTTTTGTTGCAGTTCAGCCACGCGCTGGGCGATCGCCGCCGGGGTTGGTGCCAGGCCTTCGGCGGCCAAAGCCGCTTCGACAAACGGCGTCCAATCAAAACTCTGGGGATCGTTCCGTTGCCAGAGGGTCAATTCTTCCCGGTTGGCAGCCAGGTAATCGCTGAGGACGATGCGCTCCACTTTGGGCACTGCGGAAATCACCGAATAAATGGTGGGGCCGCTGCCAAAGTCCAGCAGGGTAGCTTGAGGCGAAAGTGCGGCAAACTGACGGGCAAAGAATTGGAGGTAGGCCAGGTTTTCGGGGCCCACATCCCCGTAGTATTCCTGCAAATAGGTGCGGGCGTTGAAACTCGCCCAAATGGAAGCCAAGGTATTGCTCATTGGAATTGCCCAAGGGGTACGCGGCCATCGTCCTACGGCGGCGAGCCTTTGTAAAGTACGAGACAAAGACATTAGGGGGGAATAGCCCGCTTTTGCTGCTGTTGCCACCGCCGCCGCACCAATTGCGGTTGGGTTAAGCTCCAAGCTCCCGCGGCGAACCCCAAGGCGATCGCCCCCGCGCCGCTAAGCCTAGCCCCCGTCAGCAGCAAGCCGGTGCCCACCCCCAGCAAACCTACTGCCGCCAGCAAAGAGAGCAGCCAGAGCGCCGGCCACCCCCGATGCCGCGATCGCCGGAAAGCCACCCCCATCAGGATCGGGGCCGCCACGGCCATGGCCAAGGCGATCGCCCCCAGCCAAAACCCGCTCCCCTGGGCCGCCAAAAACACCAGGGATATTCCCACGCTGCCGCCCACTCCGCCCACGATCGCCCCCCAGGCCGCCCCCGGTTCCAGGTTGCGCCACTCCCGGTTG
>DMPD01000228.1:0-240 GCA_003456125.1 Cyanobacteria bacterium UBA8156
TGCCCGGTTGCGGTTGTCCCAGGAAACCGCCACGCCAAAATCCCGGAGGGCGATCGCCTGCACATAGACAATGTTGCGGTAGCGCAGACGGGGGAGGGTGGTGTTGCCGAGGGGAATGCCCAGCAAATCGACAATATCTTGAGGAATGTAGGCATTGCCCGCCACCAAAATCCCCGGTTCCGGATACTTCGCCGAATTAAGCTGGATGCTGATTTCGGGATAGGCCTCGGGTGTGGCGGG
>DMPD01000228.1:582-7378 GCA_003456125.1 Cyanobacteria bacterium UBA8156
GATAGGCCTCGGGTGTGGCGGGCGGCGTCGGCGCGGGGGTGCCCCCCTCCCGGAGCCAGGCCTGCAAACCGTCCGCCAAACCCACCGCAAAATCCCGCCGCCGGGTCTGCACCAACCGCCGATCCTGCGTATTGGTCAAAAAGCCCAGCTCCACCACCAACGCAGGCGGCACCGTATCTCGGCAAAAGGCAATGCGGCCCAGGGCCCCAGCCGTATCGGGGCGGGCCCCCCGACTGGGCAACTCCGGCACCCGCCGAATCAAACTGCTGAGGATCAATTCCGCATGGCGACGGCGATCGCTGTTGTTGGCAATGTGAAAAGCCGTTGCCCCCCGCAACTGCCCGTTGCTCGAACCATCCAGGGCAATCTCAATCGCCACGTCTTGCCGTCCTGCCCGCCCGTTGATCCAGGCAACGGTCTGGAGCGTGCTCAAATCGTCCCCCGGTGCATCCACCGCAATCCCCCGCGATCGCAACTCGGTGACCAGCAAATCGCGGGTAGCCATGTTTTCCACCGCTTCCGTCGTACCACCGGCAATGACCCCCGGATCGCGAAAGCCCCGCTCAAACCCGCCCCGGGCGGCGGAAACAAACACCTTGGCCATACCTGCCTGCCCTTTTTGGGCGCAAGTCTACCAGCTTTCGCCTGATTTTGCGGCCCTCCCTTGGTATCCCTGGATATATCGCTTTCAAGATAAATCTGCCAACATCCAAGAATTACGCCCCGGCACACAACCTATGCAAAGCGCCCCGGACGTTCCAATGGCGGCCAAAGACAGTGCCCCTCTGCCCAATCTTCCGGCTTTGTCCCAACTGCGCCGGGACTTGCGCGACCACCAAACGGTGCTGATCTTAGCCAGCGAAGCCCTCACCCAGCTGCCAACGAGCGATCGCCTGACCCAGCAGCGGCTGCATCGCATGCAAGCCGCGATCGCCGAAAGCCACCGGTTGCTGGAAACCCTCCTCCAAGTGGGAGAAAACCCCTTCTAGATCCCGGGCACAGCCCTGCGCAGCCATCCTGGCGCTGGTCAACCTCTCAAAACCAAATGGGGGTGGCGACAAAAGCCCAGAGGACGGTGAAACCCCAATCCTCAGACGTGGGATAATCCAAGGCGAACGAAACGGGCAAAACCATGGGAGATGCCAAACGCCGGAAAGAGTCTTTGGGAGAGAGCTACGGCCGCAGCGAGCCGGTGTTTCCGTGGCTGCCCGGCTGGACGAAAGATCAAGCCGCTCGGTTTGTAGCCCTTTCGACCCGGGGGGCCTGGCTGGGTATTTTCGGGCTGGTGGCCTTCTGGGTAACCGTCCGGTTTGTGGGGCCGGCCCTGGGGTGGTGGCAGGTGATGGATTAACCCCATGGCTGCCATCCCCAACCTGGCAGATTTGCCGGCCCAACCCTATTGGCTCAACGGCGATGTGGCTCCGATGTACCACGGCCAAATTGGCGTCTATGCCGTTTTGGACGGCGATCGCACCGTGGTGTATGTGGGGCGATCGCGGGACATGGGGGCCAGCCTCCGTCTGTGTGGTCTGCGCCAACCCGATCGCTGCGTTTGGGTCAAAAGCCTGACCCTTGCCAAGCCCGACGGGGCGTACCTGCAGGCGGTGCAACAGGCCTGGCGGGTAGAAACCGGGGTGGAAAATCCAGAAGTCTGGGAAAAGCCCTTGGATTGCCGGCCGCTGATGACTCCTGCCGAGGAGACAACCTTGGCCCAAGCCGCCACCGAAGGGGAGCGGGCCGCCGTGCTGAAAGATGTGGCGCGTCGGGTTGAGGCCGAAATTTTGGCCCGGTTGACGAGCCACGGGCTCACCTTTCCCGTCCGCTTTGACCCCAAACGCAAAAGCGAAGGGGTTTTGGATGCGCGGTTTTAGGCAGGCAACCGGCGCTTGAGGACGATCAGCGTGATGTCGTCGTGGACGCGGGCCAAACCCACGTGCGATCGCACGCTCGCCAACACCGTCTGCACGATTGCCTCCGCCGTCAGGTGGCGATGGGTTTGGGCCACCGCACAGAGTCGCTCCACACCGTAAAATTTCCCCGCTTCGTCGGTCGCTTCCGGAATACCGTCCGTGTAGAGCAGCAACAGGTCGCCGGGGGCCAAGCAGTGGTACAGCGGCATCGCCAGGTAGTCCGTCACATCCGGTTCCAGTCCCAACGGAAACCCCAAATCCGTGGTATCCAAGCGCTGCACCGCCCCATCCTGCCGAATCAACACCGCTTCTTCGTGTTGACCGACCAAATGGAAGCAGCCGTTCTGGTAGGCTAGCAACAGCAGGGTGAGGCTTTTGTCGCAGTTCATGCGCTGGAGGTTTTCGTAGATGCCGTAGTTCAACAGCGCCAGCACTTGGTTGGGGGGCAAATCCAGGGCCGACAAAACCCGCAGGGCCGACTGCACCATGAGGGAAATGGCCCCGCTCTCAAAGCCGTGACCCGTCACATCGCCAATGCTGACAATCACCCGATCGCCGTGGCGCAACACATCGAAGTAGTCGCCCCCCACCTCATCCGCCACTTCCACCACCCCCGCCACCTCCAAATCGGCGATCGCCGCCAGTTCCGCCGATTTGGGCACCAACAATTGTTGCAAGCGCCGACCCACCGCCACCTCCGCCGAGAGCCGGAAGTTTTCTTGCTGCAACGCCACATTGAGGGCCGCAATTTCATCCCGCGCCCCCTGCAACTCCCGCGTGCGGGCCGCCACCCGCTCCTCCAAACGGGTCATCGATTCTTGAATTTGCACCACCATTTCATTGAATGCTTTGGCCAAATCCCCAATCTCATCGCGGCGATCGGTGGGCAACCAGGGATTGTAATTCCCTGCCGCTAGAGCCAAAGCCGCAGCGGTCAGCTCGATGGTGGGCTGGGTGAGGGCCTTGGCCAGGGCCGTCGCCGCCACCACCACGGCGATCGCCGTCAAGCCCCCGAGCCCCAGGATCACGCCGCGCATCTGAAAAATGGGGGCCCACACCTCATCGACATCCATTTTGACCACTGCGGCCCCGTTCAAAGAGGGCAAATAGCGCCAGGCCGCCAACGTCATCACGCCGCGATAGTCCCGTACCGGCCCCACCCCTGTGTTGCCGGCGATCGCCCCCTGGAACATCTGGGCTAATGAGGTTTGGACGGTATCGACCGTACGTCGAAATGCGGCATCGGGATCGTGGCGGGTAGGGGTCACCAAAGTCAGCTTGCCTTCTAAATTGACCGCCACCAACACCTCTCCGGTGCGGCCCAACCCCCCATACTGGCTAGCCAACCGTGCCAAAGTCCGGTTGCTCACGCGCAACACCACCGCCCCCGCTAAGCCCTGGGGAGTCAGCACCGGCGCCGACACAAACAACGAAACTTCCCCCGTTTGGCGATCGCGGTCAAAATCCGAGATGATGGGCTCTAGGAGGGTCGTCGCCTGTTCAAAAGCCTGCTGGAGGCGGGGATTTTCCCCGGCAAATTGGTAGCGTTGAGAATTCAACGAGAGGCGGACATGGCCCGCCGGCGAGAGCAACAACGCATCTTGGTAGGGAATACTTTCGGTGTAGACCGACAACAGCTTCTGCCAAACGTTGCGATTGGGAGCCGGGGATACCAACAACTCGCGCAACGTAGGGGATTGGGCGAGCGCCCCCACCGCCGTCTGGAGATTGCGAAAATGGGTCTCCAGTTCCCGGACTCGGCTGGTTGCCGCCTCCTCCAAACGGGACTGGATTTCCATTTGCAGGCGCTGAGTCACCTCGCGATCGCCCACGAACCCCAAAATCAGCAAGGGCACCAAAGCGATCGCCAGCAGGCTCAGGGTCAGGCGTACCCGAACCGATGACCACCGCACCCGTAACCCTAGGAACCCAAGTTTGCCCAATTACCGCCCCACGATTGATACAGCCCCGTCAGAAAATCATCCCATTCTTTTTCACTTTTGAAGATGGGGTAGGGCAGTGGCCGGGTGGGTCGGCCCGCATCCCACACCACATCAAATTGGCCATTGGGTTGAATTTGGCCAATGCGAACCGTTTTCCAGGCGTGGTTGTTTTCCGGGTCAATGTAGACCGGCCCTTGGGGAGCGGCGATGCTGGCCCCCGCCAGTGCCTCCCCCACCAAACTCGGCTCGATGCTCCCCATTCGGTTGGCGGCCTGGGCCCAAATCTTGACCCCCAGGTAAGCCGCTTCCATCGGATCGCTCACCACGCGATCGCTCCCATAGCGTTGCTGGAAACGCTTGACAAACTCCCGGTTGGTGGGGCGGTTCAAGCTCTGGAAATAATTCCACGCCGCGTAGTCCCCCACCGTTTGCGGGAGGCCCACCACCGGCAACTCCACTTCCCCCAGGCTAAAGGAGACCGTAGGTATTTGCCAGGACGCAATCCCCCGTTGCCGCAGTTCCCGGAAAAACGCCACATTGGTATCACCGTTGATGGTATTGAGCACGGCATCAGGGCGGAGTTGGGCAATCCGCGCCACGGTAGTCGCCACGTCCGTAGAGCCCAAAGGCAAAAAGGCTTCCCCGACCACTTGTCCCCCCAGCGCCGCCACCTGGGCGCGCATAATGGCGTGGGCCGTGCGCGGGAAAACATAATCGGAACCCACCAGAAACAATCGCGTTCCCAATTGGTTCAACGCCCACCGCACCGCCGGCACAATTTGCTGGTTGGGGGCCGCTCCCATATAGATGATGTTGGGCGATCGCTCCAACCCTTCGTATTGCACCGGATAGAACAGCAACCCTTGGGCCTTCTCCACAATCGGTTTCACCCGTTTGCGGCTCGCCGAAGTCCAGCAGCCGAAAATCACCGGCACCCGTTGCCCGGTCAGCAGTTCGGTCGCCTTTGCCGCAAACTGCCGTTCATCGGAAGCCCCGTCCATCACCACCGGCACCAGAGGGCGTGCCAAAACCCCGCCCGCCTGGTTGACCTCCTCGATCGCCATCAACGTCGCCTCCACCACCGGCTTCTCGCTGGCGGCTAGGGTACCGGTCAAGGAATGGAGAACCCCGACCGAGATTGGCGGTTTTGGGGCCCAGACCCAAGACCCCATCACCGCCAGCACCACCAACAGGGCCAGAGCCCCCACCCGCCAAACCTTTTTCATGCTGCCTTGCCCACGCGGTTTTGCGAGAATAGATTACTTCCCACCTTGCATTTTAGAATTTGTCTGATAGGATGGCACCAAATTCATCGGATTTGGCCCTGTAAGGTTGGGTTAAAAATCGTGCAACTGCCCCTGCTGCCGGAAATCAGCCATCCCAAAGTCCAAGCGTTGTTTCAAAAGAACGACCGAGATTTGTTGCTGTTGTTTCAGCGCCATCCCGACGAGGGACAGTATTTTGCCGCTATTTTTTGTCGCTACGCCCAAGTAATCTATACCTTGGTTACCACCGCCACCCGATCGCCCGTACAAGCGGACTATCTATTTGTGCGTACCTGGGAGTACATTTTTCACGAAATGCGGGCGCTAGACCTGCGGGCGACGGTACCCCAGCTTTCCCTGCAAAGTTGGTTGATCAACGTCACGGCCATGACCATCAACCGCGCGGACTTGCCCTCCGTCGAAGACATCAACTATTCCCTGACGGACACCTCGCCGGTACTGTGGTGTTACCTGAATCAGGCCTTGAACCAACTGCCCGGCAACCTGCGGCTGGTGTTGCTGTTGTCGCGGACGTTTCATTGGAGCGCGGCCCGCATTGCCGCCTACCTTCAAGCCGAGGGCGATCGCACCGATGCCAGCACCGTCAACGAGGTATTGATCGAAGCCTATCGCATCCTCGAAGATGCCCTGCCCCCCGACATCCGGGAAATTTACCTGGCGGATCGCCCCATTCCCACCCCGGTCTAAAACAACCGTTCCACATACAAACCATTCCAACCGAACAACACCATGGTGCACACGGCTACCAGCGAAGGTTTCCCCGCAATTGCTGCTTCAGCGGCACTGCAATCGGCCCTGGCCGGTCTGGATGTGAGCTTGGACGAAGAATTGGAGCGCTACAGCACCTGGCGGGCCCGGGGGCGCATGACCACCGAATCGGTGTACCGGCCGCCAACCCGAGCTGTTCCTCGGGCCGAGCCCACCATTGATTTGCCCCTGCGTTTGGGGAACCTTACGCCATCGTCTGCGCCCCCCAATGAACCCACCGAGCCCCTGGTTGCTCCTATGGCCAGCGCTACCGAGCCAGTAGCGCCGGAACCCGATGCGGAAGCCGAAAGCTCGCCCCCTCCGGAAGAACATCCCTTGGCAGGGTTATGGACCCCGGCCGGGATTGCGTCGTTTGGCTTGTTAGCCGCCGCCAGCTTTACCTTGGGATGGTTTTTGCTCGATCCGGCCGGGCTGGGTCGTTTCTTACAACCGAGCGCACCACCGCCCAGTGAAGGGAGTTTACCCCAAAGCCTTTCGGCACCCGCCGACCCAACCGTGCCGATACCGGTGGTGCAAGAGCCTTTGCCCACAGGCTTTGCCCCGTTGCCGGGACTGGGCGATCGCCCAGGTCAGTCGCAGACAGCTTTCACCGGCCCGCCGGTGGCCGCACCGACCGTGAGTGTGGTAGGGGGCAGGGCCGCTGCCGTCCCCTCGGTCACCCCTTCGTTACGGGAACTGAATTTGCCACCCATACCGACCAATGCCCCACCCGTGAAGTCGGCCCGCCGGGTCTTCGGTTCAGGGAGTGTCCCGGCTCCGTTGTTTCCCCAGACCCCAGACCCCGAACCGGTGGTGGCTCGCCCCCGTCGCTTCCCGACACCGGCACCCGTGGTAACGGCGCCGCCGGCCCCGCAACCCCGGCGCTTGGCCCGTCCGCCCGAAGCTTTGC
>DMPD01000167.1 GCA_003456125.1 Cyanobacteria bacterium UBA8156
CTTTTGTCCTAAGTATTATGGCGATTGCTATAAAAAGCGCACGCTTGTTCTTTGGGCTGGAGTAGGTGCAGCCGCAGCCGGGGTGGGGTGGCACCTACCCCCAATCAACGGGGCCAAACTTTGACGAGGGAGACCGCACAGGCCTTCAGTTCCGGCTGCAACGCATCCGGGCAACGTTCGGGGTGGGTGAGGGCATTGGCTTCGGCATTGTCCGCCCAGAGAGCCCCCCAATGCATGGGTACAAACACGACCCCCGGCGCGATCGCCTGGGTGATGCACACCGGAAACACGCTTTGCCCCCGCCGGGAAGTGACCCGCACGCGATCGCCCGCTTGCAGATTTAATTTGGCGGCATCGCGGGGATGAATTTCCAGGAAGGGGGTGGGGTGCATCTTGCGAATTTTGTCGATCCGGCCGGTGCGGGTCTGGGTGTGCCAGTGCCCGTACAGCCGGCCGGTGGTCAGCGCCAGGGGATATTCCGCGTCGAGGGGTTCCGCCATGCCGCCCGAGTGATACACCCCAAATCGCGCTTTCCCCGCCGGAAATTGGCGGTCGGTGTACAGCCGGGCAGGGGCCCCTTTTCCCCAGTGCTGCGGCCCCTCCCGCGCCAACCGCCCGTGGCTGAGTTCGGAATGATCGCACAACCGCCCCGCCGTCGCCCGGCCAAATTCGGCATAAACCTCGGCGGCGCTGGCCCAGGCAAACTGGTCGCCAAACCCCAACCGCTGCCCCACGGCGGCAAAAATCTCCCAATCGGCTTTGGCTTCGCCCGGCGGCGACCGAAACGCCGGACAGTAGGTCACCCGCCGCTCCGAGTTGGTCATGGTGCCGCTCTTCTCGCTCCATTGGGCCGCCGGCAGCAACAAATGGGCAAATTCGGCGGTTTCCGTGGGGGAATAACAATCTTGGTACACCGTGAAGGGCGATCGCCGCAATGCCGCCTTGGTGCGCCCCAAATCGGGAAAACTCACCGCCGGATTGGTGGCCGCAATCCACAAAAATTGCACCGAGCCATCCTCCAACCCCCGCACGATGTCCCAGGCACTGCGTCCCGGCACCGGCGAAATTTGCCCGGGGGGCAACCCCCAGAATTCTTCCAGGAAGGCGCGATCGCCCGGGTCGGTGACCGCGCGATAACCCGGCAACAGGCCGCTGAGGCCCCCGGCTTCCCGTCCCCCCATGGCGTTGGGTTGCCCCGTCAACGAAAACGGCCCCGCCCCCGGTTTGCCGATTTGCCCCGTCAACAAGTGCAAGTTGATGAGGCACCGCACTTTGGCCGTGCCCTGGGCCGATTGATTGATCCCCATCGACCACATCGACAATACGGCGGTGGCCTCGCTCCACCAGCGCGCGGCGGTTGTGACCTCTTCCACCGCAATCCCACACCGTTGGGCCACCCGCTCCGGCGTGTAGTGCTGCACCAAAGCCACCAAATCCGCAAACCCTTCGGTATGGTTTTCAATAAACGGGCGATCGAGGGTGCCCCACTGCAGCCAGAGGTGGGCCATACCGTTCAACAAATCAATGTCGGTGCCCGGCTGAATCGCCAAATGCAAATCCGCCACTGCCGCCGTTTCCGTCCGCCTAGGATCGACCACAATCAGCTTGGCACCGCTGGCCTTGTGGTGGCGGCGAAACCGGTTGAACACAATGGGATGGCACTCCGCCGTGTTGCTGCCGATGATGAAACAACAATCGGTCAACTCCAGATCGTCGTAACAACAGGGCGGCCCATCCGATCCCAAACTCTGTTTGTAGCCCGCCACGGCCGACGACATGCACAGCCGCGAATTGGCGTCAAAGTTGTTGGTGCCCAGACACCCCTTCATCAACTTCTGAGCCACATAGTAGTCTTCGGTGTGAAATTGCCCCGAGCCGTACAGGCACAACGCATCCGGGTTTTCTCGCCAAGGGAGGATCGCCTCCACAATTTTGGCGATCGCCCCCTCCCAAGAAATGCGCTGAAATTCACTTTCTAACGTGGGGCGCCACATCGGGTACAACAGACGGTCTTTGGCCAAAGACTCGGCCACCGTGGCTCCTTTGACGCACACCATGCCCTGGCTGGAGGGATGGGCGCGATCGCCGCGAATTTTGAGGGCCGGCAACACCGCTTCCAAACCACACCCCACACCGCAATAGGGGCACAACGTTTTCACGGTTTCGGTCATGGCTGCCAGTCCTTTGTCTTTGCCCGATCGGAGAATGAAAGAAAAATCAGAGATTGGGTTGCATCCGCATCGCTGAGAACCAGGAACGGGGGCGGTGCCCCTGCGACCCGTCTTGAGAGGTGGCTTTAACTCCCCTCTCCCGCTCTGGGAGAGGGGTTGGGGGTGAAGGCAAACGCCTCCAAGTTGCGCAAAGGTCGGTGGCAACCAAGTACAATTGCTCAACTTAGCCCTCCAGCTAAGCACAAAAAAAGGTGGACGATTGTCCACCCCGAACTTAGCTTTGATTTTTTAGAAACTAGACTTCACCGGTTCCCCCTCGGCAGCGGGAACCCAGAGTCAGAGATTTTAGATAAATGCCCCGTTGGCCAAAGGCTGCTTGCGGCGCACACCGACCACGGTGGGCTTGGGCGCTGCACCGGAACGGTTGGTCGGGAAGTTGCTGCCTGCCACCACCCGCCGGGTTTGGTTGTACAGTTCGCCGTTGAGATCCAGCATCGGGATCGTCCGGGTACGCACCTGGCCGCGGGCCACCGGCTCATCTTCGCCGGGGTGTTGGGACGACAGCACCAGGGTGTCGCCCACAAACCAAGGCCCTGAGAACTCTGAACGGTTGGGGCCGTAGCCAAAAGGCAGCACCAGACCCGCATCCGGCCCCTCCAACTTGATCACAAAGATGAAGTTGTTGCCGAAGACCCCCGTCAGGCTGCCAATGCCCCCCGTGGCATTGTGGTTCATCGTGTTCGGGCGATCGGCAGCCCCCAGGTTAAACCCGTTGTGGTTGCTGGTGGACACATCGGTTACACCCCACAAGTTCCCCTGGTTGTCAAAGGCCAGGTTGTCCACGTTGGCAAAGCCCGCCCCCTGCTGCGAACCGGCTTCCCCACCTTGGGCCAAGCGCTCCCAACGGAACGTCAGACCGGTACCGTCTTGGCTGTCCTCCGTGATCTTGAACAGCGCCCCGTGGGACTGAATCGCATCCACCGCCGTTTGCTGCTTCGAGACTTGGAAAATCCGCGAGTCTACATAGCCGTCGCCGCCCGGCGTACCGTCGGTGTAAGAAATAAACACCTCGCGAAGGTTGCGGGGGTTCACTTCCAAATCTTCCGGCCGCGCCGTCGGGGTAGCCCCCATCAAGTTCGCCGCCAAGTAGGCATCTACCAACATCGCCCCTTGCGACCGGTAGAAGTCCGACAGGCGCCGACCTTGATAACCCGACAGGGCCGTCGATTCGTTGGTCAAGTCCACAATAAAGGAACCACCGTCCACGGTTTGACCGGCAATACCGTTCCGCCGGGGCAACCGCAACCGCCCGTTTTGCTGCGCCGTGCCCAAAGCCGCCAACTCCACCGAAGCCAAGTCCGAAGGCTTGATCGGGTTGGTCGGCGTGGTCAAATCCAACCACACCCATTCCCCCGTCCCATTCGGGTTGTAGCGCGCTGCATACAACCGACCGTCTTCCAACAGCCGCGAGTTGGCTTTGTCGGTGGGGTTGGTGATGGTGCCGTTCGAGATGTACTTCCAGGTGTGACCACTGCGGCGATCGTCGCCCATGTAAGTAATCAAACGGTTGCCGGCTTCGGCCCGGAAGGTGATGTTTTCCCAGCGATAGCGACCCAACGCCGTGTGCTTGCGGGCCCGGAAATTCGGATCCGCTGGATCGATTTCTACCACCCAGCCGTATTTTTCACCCACCAGACCGAATTCGGCACCAGTGGTTCTAGGGATGTACTCCGTCTGCGTCCCGTTCGGTTGGGTATTTTCTTGCACCCCATTGAAAAACGCCGTGCTGGCTTGGAAGTTTTCTTCGCAAGAAAACACGTTGCCCCAAGGACTCACGCCCCCGGAACAGTTGAAGCCTGTGCCAATGATTCGGTTGCCCAAACCGTCAGCGTTGACCCGCTCAAATACCTCCCGGGCGGCTGGTCCCGTCCCGATCAAAAAGTTGTTGTCCCCCCGTTGGTGGCTGCGATCGCCCCAAGAAGTTACGGTACGGTAGGCATCGGTACGCTCGGCGTTGATCGCCAAACCCGACAGCAGGTGGTAGCGACGGTTGCGGCTGTCCCCGTTCACCGGCCGAAAACGACCGCTGGCATCGCGGCGAATGCGCACCACCGAGCCGCCCAAGTTGTAGGCTAACTCCCCGAGAAAAGCCCGATTTCGCGTGGTGGGAATGTCGAAGCCAATCACTTCCCGGAACGTGCTGTCGAGCACATCGTTTTGAGCCGCTTCCCGCACCAACGGCGAGAACGGGCCGCTTACGTATTCGTGGTTGGTCCACAGGTACCCTTCGATGTTGCCGTTGATGGGTACGTACCCGTTGAAGTCACAGTTGTAGCCAAAGTAATCGTCTGGATTCGGGAATACCCGATCGCCCCAAGCCACAATCGGGTAATACTCAAATTCCGGCGGCAATACCACATCGTCGATCACCGTGAAGCTCGCCAAACGACCAGCCTCGGTGTTGGGGGGCAACACCGTCCCTTGCCCGTTGTAGCCCGTCGCCAAAAAGCTGGCATTGTCCAGGTAGATGGGCAGCGGGCTGGGCAACCGTACCGGCGTAAAGGTCAAGGTCGAACCGGTCTTGGCCACAGCCCCTTGGTTCAACAACGTATCGCCGAGCACCGCCGCCGCCGCGCTCGCCCCGAAAAAGGTGAGCAATTGTCTGCGGGAGTAGTAAGACATACAAAATCCTCGATGGAGACTTCCTAAGATGGATGCACTAGAAGCAGAGCAGCGCTCGGAAAGGCAGAACTCCGAGTCAATGCCCCCACAGAACTTTCACGGAACCTTGAGGGGCTGGCTTCGATCTAAACTCGGCTAGCCCCAGCTATACCCCAATTTAGGCCACCCAAGTTAAGGGGTCGTAAAGCCTTGGTTAACCCCTGGTCTTTGCCCCATCCTTGGTTCCTTGATCCCGGCGATCGCGCTCCCCAAACCCCAGCGCATGGGGAACTTGATGTTTTGTTAAGGGTTCTTAAAACATCGCAAAGATTTGTCGCAATGGGCGGAAACCCTCATAAATTCTGAGTAGAAATGCTTAGAATTTGGGGGCCTGCCTGGGTTGTGGATGGGGAAGGACTGGCAGTTTGAGGTTTACTTTTTGCCGGACAGTCGGTATGGCGGTCGCGGGATGTTGCAGGAGTTGCGGAAGTTGTTGCAGCAGCGTTTGGGGGAAAACTACGAATTGATGGAAATCGATGTGGGGGCCGCCCCGGAACAGGCCGAAGCCAATCGGGTGGTGGCGATTCCCACCTTGATTCGCCGGCGACCGTTGCCCGAATGTCGGTATTTGGGGGCGATCGACGCCGCGAAGCTGGATTGCCTGCTGGAGTTGCCCACCCAAGAGTTGCAGTAGGTTCAGGAGCCCAACTTAAAGGCATCGACGAACAAACCATAGGTGAGCCCTACTTTGAACCAGTTGATCACCCCCAGCCAAAAGGCGGGGCGGCGGGTGCGGTAATAGAAGCGGCTGAAGGCTTCGCCAGCCAGCAGCACGGTGCCGGCGGCCCAAAAGTCAAAAGTACCTTGTTGACCGGCCCAAAGGGACAGAGCCCCCCCGGTAAAAAAACCGAAGAAGAATCCCAGCAG
>DMPD01000038.1 GCA_003456125.1 Cyanobacteria bacterium UBA8156
CGGGGGCCAGACTTTTTCGTGGTGCGCCACACCGAGCGACGGGAGCGTCTGTCGTGGGTGGTGTGGGAAGAAGGGGGCCGCTACCCCGACCTCATTGTGGAACTGTTGTCTACCTCCACCGCCGCGATCGATCGGGGCCTCAAAAAAGAGCTCTACCAAAGCCGATTTCGCACGCCCGAGTACTTCTGGTTTTCCCCCGACACCCTAGAATTTCAGGGGTTTCGCTTGGTGGACGCAACCTACCAAGAAATCCCCCCCAATCCCCAAGGATGGTGCTGGAGTGAAGTGCTGGAACTGTATTTGGGGGTAGCCGGCGATCGCCTCCGGCATTTCACAGCGGCCGGAGAAATGGTGCCCACCCCCGGCGAAGCCTTGGCTCAGGAGCGGCAGCAGGCGCGCCGAGAAATCCGGCAAGTGCATCGGGCCCAACGCCAAGCCCTCCAAGCCAAACAACGGATCGAGCGGGAAAAACGTCAAATCCAGGCCCAAGCCGAGCGCGCAAGGCAGTGGGCCATCCAAGCCCAGACCCAAGCCGAGCAGGAAAGACAGCGAGCCATCCAAGCCCAGACCCAAGCCGAGCAGGAACGGCAGCGGGCCATTCAAGCCCAAAACCAGGCCGAAGCCCTCCGCAAACGCCTAGAGGCCCTAGGCTACAATCCCGACTAGATCTGACCTTCCGGCAACTCGCCGCCCACCTCGCCTTTGGGGATGACCCCGCCCCGTGTGGGTCGTTCCACCAGGTTTTTGACCAGAATATAAAAAATGGGCGTAATGAACAAGCTCAGCAAAATGGCCGCCAACGTCCCGCCAAACACCGCCGTACCCAAGGACTGGCGGGCGGCCGCACCGGCCCCCGAAGCAATCATCAACGGGAAAACCCCGATCGCCGTGGAGAGGGCCGTCATCAAAATGGGCCGCAGCCGCAATTGAGACGCTTCGACGGCGGCTTTGGCAATCCCAAACCCTTCTTCGCGCAACTGATTGGCGAACTCCACAATCAGAATCGAGTTTTTGCTGGAGAGACCAATCAACATCACCAAGCCAATTTGGGTATACACATCGTTGGCCCCGGCAAAGGGCGGCCCCACCAACAAAGCTAGCCAAAACTGCCCCGTCAGGAACGGCAACGCCGATAGCACCCCCCGCAACGAGACGGCCCAGAGGGCACCCAAAATCGACAGGGGCACCACCAGCAAAATGATGAAGGGATCGACAAAATTTTCGTATTGCGCCGACAACACCAGAAACACAAACACCAAGCCCATGGCAAAAATCACCACGGCTTGCCCCCCCAGTTCCTTTTCTTCGAGGGACAGCCCCGTCCACTCATAGCTGAACCCCCGGGGCAGCACCCGTTGCGACACCTGCTCCATCGCGGCGATCGCCTGCCCGGAACTCGAACCGGTGGCCGCACTGCCGCTGATTTTAGCGGAGCGGGCCAAGTTGTAGTGCGCAATCAACGAAGGCCCCACCGAAGAACTCACCCGCACCAAATTCCCCAAGGACACCATTTCCCCAGAGCGCGATCGCACATAGAGCTTGGCGATGTCGTCTGGCGTACTGCGGAAGGGCTGATCGGCTTGAACGTAGACCCGGTAGGCCCGCCCAAACATATCAAAATCGTTCACATACTGGGAGCCCAACTGGGTTTGCAGCGTACTGAAAACATCCAGTAAGGGAATGCCCAACGCGGCCGCTTTCTCCCGATCCACTTCCACCGTGAGTTGGGGCGTATTGGCATTAAATTCCGGTCGGAGCCCCACCAATTGCGGTCGTTCGGGGGAAGGGTAGGTACTGGCAGCGCCCAACAATTGATTGAGCACTGCCCCCATCTCGGCTAACCCACGATTGCCCCGATCCTGCAACTGATACTCAAAACCGCCCACACTGCCCAAACCAATAATCGCCGGCGGTGGGAATGGAATCACAATGGCCTCTTTGATCCCCAACAACGCAGGGAACAATTGACCAATGGTGGCCCCTGCCGATTGACCGCCTCCCCGTTCGCTCCAGGGCTTGAGGGTGGCAAACACAATCCCCTGGTTGGGAGTGGTGCCGCTAAAGCTAAACCCACCAATGGCAAAAGTATTCTCAATTTGCGGGAATTTGCGTCTGGGTTGACCCTGCTCATCCAAGACGGGTTGCCCTTGGGCATCGAGTTCCGGTTGCTGAAACACCTCCTCAATTTTGGCCAGCACCCCTTCCGTATAGTTGAGGGAAACCCCCTCGGGCGCTTGTACAATTGTAATAAAATATCCCTGATCCTCATCCGGCAAAAACGCCGACGGCACACTGCTGTAGGTGAAAAACGTCAAACCCAAGCCCAGCATAAACACCAAAAACACCAAGTTTTTCTTGCGGGTTAGACCCGCCAAACTGTTGCGATAGCGCCGGCGGATACCGTCAATGGTGCGATTCACCCAGCGAAAGAACCCCGCGTCCGGGAATACTTGATCCGATCGCCGCAACAGAGGCGGGGGGGGGGGGGGGGGGGGGGAGGGGGGAA
>DMPD01000322.1:0-3132 GCA_003456125.1 Cyanobacteria bacterium UBA8156
CAACTACCCCGCCTACGCCCAGGCCTTTCCCCACCGCCCCCCCCAAGGTCTCCTGGGGGAAGCCACACCGATTTACATGTACTTCCCGTGGATTGCCCCTCGTTTGCGGGCCTGCAACCCGGCGGCCAAGTTGATTGCGATTTTGCGGCAACCGGGCGATCGCGCCTATTCCCACTACCAAATGGAGCGGCAACGGGGTTGGGAAACCTGGCCCTTTGACCGGGCCATTCGCTGGGAAAAAGTCCGCCTCGCCCTGGCCCTCGATCGCCGGGCAGGCCAAGAGCGATCGCCCCTGCGGGTGCATTCCTATGTAGATCGGGGTTTTTACCACCGGCAACTGGTGAATTTGTTGCGGTATTTTCCGGCTTCCCAACTGTTGGTGTTGCGCAACGAAGACCTCCAAACCGATCACGCAGGCACCCTGCGCCGGGTGGCGGAATTTTTGGAAATTAGCCCCAACGTGGATTGGCCCGCCCCCCGCCCCATCCTCAAGGGGGAATACGCGCCGATGGCCGCGGGCGATCGCCGGTATTTGCAGCGCCTGTTTGCCCCCGAAATCGACCGTTTGGCAACCCTGTTAAACCAAAATCTCCGCACTTGGCGGTAGGCAGGCCCGCAGGGCGGCAGCCACAGTCGCGGCATTGGGGTAGCGATCGCCCACCAAGGGAGCCGTTAATTTTTGCAACACTGGCAACACCGGCGGAAACAAACCCTTCAGGGTGGTGGGATTCAGGGTGCGGCGACCGTTTTGCCACCGGAAAAACCGTTGGGGGTCTGCCCCCGTCACCAAAAACAAAAAGGTGGGCCCCAAGGCATACAGATCGGATTGGGGCACCGTCTTGCCCAACAACTGCTCCGGCGCGCTGTAACTCGGAGCGCCAATCGACGTGCCGGCCCCCCGCCCCAGTTCCTTCACCGCCCCAAAATCAATCAAAAACAGATGCTGATCCCGTTCCCGCACCAGCAGATTGGCCGGCTTGATGTCCCGGTGCATCACCGGTGGCCGCTGGCTGTGCAGGTACTGCAAAATGTCGCAGAGCGCGATCAACCAGGCGATCGCCTGCGGCGACGAAACCGGCCCCCGGGTCAAGACCCATTGCTCCAAATCCAACCCGTGGATCATCTCCATCACCAGGTAAGCGCGATCGCCCAGGTGCAGGTGGGTAAACAGCTTGGGAATGCCGGGATGGATCAGCCGGGCCTGCAACTCCGCTTCCCGCTCGAACAATTCCCGGGCCTTGGGGTTGTCAAACAGTTCCGGGTTCATCTCCTTGACCACACAGGTCCCGCCGTTGGGATGCCACGCCAAATAGGTGGTGGCCATGCCCCCCATGCCCAAAGGACGCACCAACCGGTAATCCGCCACCTGCCCCACCGAGCGCAACGGTTCGCCGCAGTGTTCGCAAAAAAGGTTGGTCGGGGGATTGTCTTCGTGGGTACAAGGAGGCAACTGCTGCACTTTCAGGTGGGGGCCATCGGGCGCTAACTCCAACACCAGCGTAGAGGGCAAGCGGGAATGATGCACGGGATGGCCCTGCCAATAGGTTTGGTTGATGCCCAAATTCGTTAGCGTCCACCCCCGACCGCTGCGTTTTAACTCCAAGTGATGGCGCGATACCGCCGGATGGGCGATCGCCACGTCGTTGTCGAGGGCCCGCCCCACCCGCACCACCAGCTTCCGGTGAAACGACCAGGAATGTCCGGTCTCCAGCAACTCCAGACCCAAACCCGTGTCGTTCATGCCCAACGCACCAATACCGCCGTGGCGTTGTCATGGCCGTTGAACTGGTTGGCCAATTCCACCAACTCCTTGGCGCCGGTGCGCAAGCTGGTGTGGGGCGCTAAATGGGGCAGCAAAGCGTGTTTCCAATTCTGCTCAATCAAATCGTAGTCGCACACCCCATCGGAACACAAGACAAACAAACTGGGCTCCGTTAGCTCGAAAAAAGCCACCGTCGGCACAATGCGATCGCTCTCGAAGGGCCCCAAAGCCTGGGTCAACTGATGGGCATCGGGCCGCGTGCGGGCCGTCATGGGGTCTACGCCCCGATCGATCAACTGTTCCGCCACCTCGTGATCGCGGGTGAGTTGTTCCAGTTGATTGGCGGTCACGCGGTAAATGCGGCTATCGCCCACATGCACGATCGCAGCTTGGTTGTCCACCACCACCAGCAACACCAAGGTGGTGCCCATGCGACCGTAGTCTCGGCGCAGCTCCACCTCGTTTTGTTGATAGATGACCCGATTGGCTTCCAACACAATATCCGTGAGGGTCTGCACCCCCGGCATGCCTTTGTCCCAGAAGGGTTGAAACTGCATCGCCAAGGATTCCACCGCCAAGGCGCTGGCCACCTCACCGCCCGCGTGGCCCCCCATGCCATCGCACACGACAAAAAAGCCCCGGGCCTGTTGCTGCTCCCCGGTGGCGAGGGTTTCGGCCATCTGCCAGCGGCAAAATACCCCGTAGTGGTCTTCGTTGTTGGCGCGCTGGGGCCCCGCATCGGAATAGCCCGCCGCCGCCAACCCCGCCCTGGTGGTCAACGCTTGGGCTGTGGGCACCATCGCCGGCGGGATCTCGGGATCGACCGGCGGCGGCTCCGGCAGGCTGGCTGGGATGTCCCCCTCCTGCTCCAACCGCTCCAACAACGGCATCTCTGCCCCGGCTTCCTCCAAATTGGCACTGCTCAGGACAACGGTGGGGCCCGGTGCCGGAATGGCCAACAAACTCTGACCGCAGTTGTGGCAAAACCGATTGGTTTCAGGATTCACATGGCCGCAGTGGGGGCATTCCATCGTTGCTACCTGCAGGATACAAGGCTGATGGTACCGAAGTTTTGGGTTCGTTGCTACGGGTTTCTGTAACAGAACCTTAATGCACGTCTCCCCCAGAATGCAGTAACCTCTTAAACGGTGCGCTCGAAACCAACCACAATGTTAAGCGCCAACCTCCAGCAACGAATCCGCACCTACCTGGAACAGCAGGCGGCCCACCACGATGCGGAGGCGATCGCCCTGCTCGATGCGGTGGTGAAGGCTTGGCCAGAAGCCAAACCGGCGACTCCGTCCCGCTTCGCCCCCCCGGCTACCGATCTGGCTACCGATCTGGCTACCGATCTGGCTGCTGATCTGGCT
>DMPD01000322.1:3471-5938 GCA_003456125.1 Cyanobacteria bacterium UBA8156
ATCTGGCTCAGGACAGTATTCATCAGGAGGATATTGCCGCCCCCCCGGCTTTGGCAGAGTCCCTGTTTCAACATTGGCGGGCCCGCGCCGAAGCCGAGGTCGGGGAAAATTTTTGGAGCTATCCGGTGCCGTTAGAAGATTTGGCCCAAGATTTGGCGGTGCCCGCAACGGAGCTGCGATCGCACATTGCCCGCTGGGGCCGCGCCGATTGTCAGGTGGTGGATAGCCGGGACAGCCGCAGCGCCACGGTAGCTTTTCATCCGGCTCCCAAACGCCGGGAAGTACCGCCCTCCGATTTTCAAGTGGGCGATCGGGTGCGGGTAACGGCCCAACGTCCTCAGTACGTCAATTGTACCGGTGTGATTACCCAAACCATTAGCGTCAGTTGCCGGGTACAACTCGATAACGGCTGGCAAGCGTTTCTGCCCTACCATTGCCTCGAAAAACTCACGGCCGAACCCTAACTGGGGCGCCCTTAAAGCAAGAGGAAGCCGGGAAAAGTTCTCCGACAACGCTTTCCCAGTAAGGACAATGGTAGGCTGGGGTTTTGGTGGGAGCACTATGAGTTTGACGGGGCGGGATTTGCTGAGCTTGGCCGATCTCAACGGGGCGGAGCTGCAAGGAATTTTGGCGGCGGCGAAGGCGATGAAAGCCGGTACCCTCCAACCCCACTGCGGGGGCAAAACCCTGGGGCTGCTGTTTCGCAAGGCTTCGACCCGTACCCGTGTCAGCTTTTCGGTGGCGATGCAGCAGATGCGCGGCAGCGTGATCGATCTCGATCCCAATGTGACCCAGGTCAGCCGTGGTGAACCAATCGAAGATACCGCCCGGGTGCTCGATCGCTATTTGGATGTGTTGGCCATCCGCACCTTTGCCCAAGAAGAGGTGACGACGTTTGCCCAACATTGCCGCATTCCCATCATCAATGCCCTGACCGATGCGGAACACCCCTGTCAAATTTTGGCGGATTTGCTGACCATCCAAGAGAATTTTGGTGAGGTGGCCGGGCGCACGGTGGTCTACATTGGCGATGGCAACAACATTGCCCATTCGTTGTTGTTGGGGTGTGCGTTGGCGGGGGCGCACGTGCGCATTGCCACGCCAGAAGGGTTTGCTCCCGATCCCACCGTGGTGACCCAGGCCCGGAATTTGTCCGCGGGAACGGAGGTGGTGGTGACGACCGATCCCCAGGGGGCAGCCGCGGGGGCCGATGTGCTCTATACCGATGTGTGGGCCAGTATGGGGCAAGAGGCGGAAGCGGCTTCCCGACAAGCGGCGTTTCAACCCTATCAAATCAAGGCGGAATTGTTGGCTTTGGCGAAACCGGAGGCGATCGTGCTCCATTGTTTGCCGGCCCACCGGGACGAGGAAATTACGGCCGAGGTGTTGGAGGGGCCCCAATCCCGGGTGTGGGATCAGGCGGAAAACCGCTTGCATGCCCAAAAAGCCCTGATTGCGCTGTTGTTGGGAGTATAGCCATGGCGATCGTGCGGTTGATCGTGCGGCGGACGACCCCGGGCAAGCCTGCGGTCGAAACCTACACGTTGGATTTGGCGCCGGAGCGGGCCACCCTCCTGGATGCGTTGTTGCAGGTGCAGCAGGAACAGGATGGCTCCCTGGCGTTGCGCTACAACTGCCGCAACGTGATTTGCGGTTCCTGTGTCCTGACGGTAAACGGTCGCCCGGCCCTGGCCTGTCAAAAAACCATCGCCGAGTGGTTGGTGCCGGGGAGCGACACTCTGCACATTGCGCCCCTGACCAACCTGCCCGTAATCCGGGATTTGGTGGTAGACATGGAAAATTTCTGGCAGGGGTTAATCCGGGTGCAACCCACGGTTCAGGGGGGCACCGGCCGGCAATTGCCCGCCCAGCGCGATCGCCTCCAAGCGGCGGCCAACTGTTTGTTGTGCGGGGCTTGTTATGGGGCCTGCAACAGCGTGCTGGCGAATTCGGCTACGGGTGGGTTTGTGGGGCCCCATGCCCTCGCCAAAGCCCAGCGGTTGTTGCAAGACAACCGGGACACCGCGGGCGATCGCCGCCGCCAGGAGTACAACCACGTGGATTTTGTGTGGGGCTGTACCCGCTGCTACCAGTGCAACGAAGTGTGTCCGGTGGGGGTGCAACCGTTGGATCGCATCACCGAAGTCAAGCAGGCGGTGTTGGCCACCCCCAACCTCCCAGAAAGTACGGCCCTCCGCCATCGGCGCACCTTGGTCGACATGGTGGCCACCGCCGGCTGGCTCGATGAAAGCCGATTTGCCGCCAAAGTGGTTGGCTGGCGGGGCTGGTGGTCGTTGGTGCCCCTGGGTCTGAAAATGCTGCAACGGCGGAAGTTGCCCCTGCCCTGGCACTTTCGGCCCTCTGCCGGCAAAGAGGCGATCGCCCGACTGGTGGCGCGGTGGCGTTCCATGTATTAGCTTGATATAGTCATTTTAATTAGCTTTGAGAGGTTTGCCCTCACCCCCAG
>DMPD01000108.1 GCA_003456125.1 Cyanobacteria bacterium UBA8156
ATGGCCAATCCCAAGCCGGTGCCTTCAGCGTGGCGACTGTGATCCCCCACTTGGGTGAAGGGCTGAAACAACCGCGCCATGTCCTCGGGTTTGATGCCGATGCCGCTGTCTTCGACTTCTATCTGTAAACGACCGGTGTCTGAATGGGGATCGATGAGGCTGACCCGGAACTTGATGTGGCCTTGATCCGTGAACTTCACCGCGTTGCCCAACAGGTTCACCAAGACTTGCCGCAGCCGCTTGACATCGGCTCGAATGCCCACCGGCAATTCTGGGGCTAGCTCCATCTGGAATTGCAGCCCTTTTTGTTCGGCTTTGACCGCAATCATGCCGGCGGTACTGCTCAAAAAGCTCCCCAGATGGAAGTCTTCGGGTTGCAGCTCCATGTGCTGGGCTTCAATTTTAGCCAAATCCAGAATGTCGTTGATCAACATGAGAAGGTGCTGCCCGCACTGATAAATCACGCTGACCCCTTGCCGGTCTTCGGCGCTGATACTGGGGGAGCGCTGCAAAATCTGGGCATATCCCAGAATGCCGTTGAGGGGGGTGCGCAGTTCGTGGCTCATGTTGGCCAAAAACTCGCTTTTGGCGCGGTTGGCCGTATCGGCCGCTTCTTTGGCCTCCTGCAGGGCAATTTCGGTCTGCCGGCGCTCGAAGGCTTCCAGAGACAAAGAGACAAAATCGGACAGCGAGCGGGCAAAGGTTTGTTCCTCGAGCGTCCAATCGTGGCCGACATCGGTCTGTTCCAGATAGAGGCTGCCGGTGTGGCGATCGCCCAACTGAATCGGTACCACCATCGCCGCCGTAATGTTTTGCGGCCGTAAATAGAACTTCTGCAGTTCCTGAAAGCGGCGATCGCCCAGGACATTGGGGGACACCAACAACCGCTCGGTGCGTAGGGCCTTAAACCATTGGGGATGGGTGTGCGCTTCCCAGACGATGGGGACAGGGGCGGTGTTCGACCGGCGATCGTAGGCACCAAGGCAAGTCAGGGTTTGACCGTTGAAATCAAACAACCAAATGCTGGCCCGAGTAATTTCGAGGGTAGTGGCGGCCACTTCGGCGATTTCCTGGAAAGCGCTTTGCACATTGCCGTGGGTGAGGGCCTTGCTGCGGGTAAGCTTCACCAGGGCTTGGTTTTGTTGCTCCATCAGGCGATCGCGCTCCCGGAGGGCAGCCTCAATGGCCTTGCGCTCGGTGATATCGCTGAGGGAACCCAAGACATAAACATCGCCGGCAAAATCCAACATCTCCAGGGATAGCAGGCCGGTACACTTTTCACCCCACTTCGTCCAAAAATCGATTTCATAGTTGGTGACTTCCCCCAGCCCCAACAAAATTCGGGAGGTCACGACAAAATCACGGCGGGACAACAATCCGCGCAATTCCGCAATGGGTCGCCCCAAAATTTCGGCGGGGGGGTAGCCGGTGGCCCGAAAGAAGGCGGCGTTGGCTTCGGTGAGGATGCCTTCGGGCAATTTGAGCAGGGCACTGGGGTTGGGACTGGCATTAAAAGCCGTGGAGAATTTTTCCTCTGAGACCCGCAGGGCCTCGGTACGTTCCCGTACCCGACCCTCCAGGGACGTTTTGGCCATTTCCAAATCGGTGAGGGATGTCGATAAGACATCGGCCATGCGATTGAAGGATGCCGCCAGCTCCACCAATTCTTGTGCCCCCTGGGCTTCGACCCGCATGGAGCGATCGCCGAGGGCAAAACCCCGAGCGGCGGCGTTGAGTTTCCGGATCGGTTGGGACAGTTGGCGGGCCAGGAGGTAGCTCAGAGTCAGGGCGCACAGTACGCCCCCCAGCAACACGGCAATGGCTTGGGGATTGCGGTAGGGCACTTCGATGGCATTGGCGGCAGGCACCACGGCCACCACCCGCCAATCCAATCCTAGGGTGTCACCCCAAGTCAAAGCCTGGGCGTAGTAGGTACGGCCCTGCACGGTAAACGGCACCGTTGCGCCGTTCCCCCGGTCGGCGCTCAAGACTTCGGCGGAGGCCCGCACATAAGTATCCCCGGCTTCGGCGGCCACAATTTGACGAGGGGTGCCCCCCCGCTCGCTCCGAAAGACGCTTTCCCCCGTGGAGGTGGCTACCATGCGCCCCTCTCGATCCATGATGTACACCCGTGCCTGCGGCAGGAAATTCAGCCGCTCGCGCATGAGGGTACCCAGATCGTCTAGCCCCAGTTCTACCCCGATTGCCCCTTGGGGGTTGGATTGCCCCACGGGATAGCCCAGGGTCACCGTGAGGGCATTGTCGGTGGGATTGCGGCGTTTGATGTCCCCCCACACCGGTTTACCGGTGGCCAAAACCTGTTCATACCAACTTCCGCTGGGACGAAACACCTCGATGGAACCACTGTTGGTGCGGCGCTGCCCCAAAAAACGTCCTTGGCGATCGCCGTAACTCAGGCCGACGATGGGTAACCGCTGGATCTGGGATCGAAACGATTGGCGGAGGGTGTTGCCTTCCAGGCTCAATACCCCGGTCAGGATGTTTTCGGCGTTGATTTGCCCCAATTGAAAGGCTAACCCGATCCGAATATCAAGGGTGCTTTTCGCAGTGGCGAGAGCGGTTTGGCGATCGCGGTCGATCAAAGCGGTGGTAGCTTTCTGTTGCTGTTGCCACAGCACCCCCACGGCGATCGCCAACGCCAACAACAGCGGGGCCGCCGCCGGCAATACCAGTAGCCAGCGGAGGGGAAGGGCATTGAGTCGAAGGGATTTAGGGGGTCTCAACACAACACGGCCCGCCTAGCTTTATCTTCTAGTTTAAGGGATTGGCGATCGCCTGCCCAGGGGAATGGGGGGCCAGCGCGCCGGCTTCCCACGCCAGGGGATGCAACCCCGTGATGTGCTGGAAGTGAACGGGGGAGAGGGTGGGGCCCTGGTTGGTGGCACACCACTGTTGCAGGCGGGCTTCGACCCGCTGCAAAAACGCCGGGCCGCGGGGCGGTGGCAACTGGGCCCAAGTCTCCACCAAAATTTCGACCAAAGCGATTTCCACCCCTTGGTATTGGTTCAATAACCGGCTGAGGTAAGCTCGGGCCGCGGTGCCATCGGGTTCCTGAGGCCCGTACAGGCCATACTGCTCGGCAATGAATTGGGCCCGTTGGCGGAGAATCCGGTGGGGTAGATTCTCGGTGAGGCTTTCCCCTAGGGGTTCCGGTCGGTTTGCGAGATCGTTTTCATCCATGATGTTTCCCTACGATTGCCCACCCTACGGCACTTGCTCTGTATGCTACCGCATCCTTGCCGTTGGTTATGAACTCGGAGAATTGGTGATTTCCGGTACGTCCCCATCCGCTGAAAATCCCCTAAGATAAAACGCTACGAATGCGGAGGGAAGTTCGGTGCTGTTAACGGAGTTGCTGCAGATGGCAGGGATCGCGGCGATCGCCCCGGCGGTGCCTGTATTGCGGGTGATTACCGATTCGCGGCAGTGTCAGCCGGGGGACGTGTTTGTGGCGATGCCGGGCACCCGATCCGATGGTCTCCAGTTTGTGCCCCAGGCTTTGGCGGCCGGCGCGGTGGCAGCCGTCGTCCCTCTACATCGGTTACCGGACTTGGACACCACGGCGGTGCTGATTCTGGCCCCGGACGTGG
>DMPD01000284.1 GCA_003456125.1 Cyanobacteria bacterium UBA8156
ATCGTGACGACGATCCGCGCGGTGCAACCCCACCTCCCGCCCCCGCCCACCTTCCGGGAGGCCTGCTTGTCGTTGCGCGTGGGTCTGGAAATGTCCCTGACGGCTTTGGGGGAAACCCTGGCCGGTTTGGGATACGAACGCACCTCGCCGGTGGAAAGCGAAGGACAGTGGACCCGCCGGGGAGACATCGTGGATATTTTTCCGGTTTCCTCGGAGGTGCCGGTGCGTCTGGACTGGTTGGGCGATCGCCTGGAAAGCCTCCGGGAGTTCGACCCTGCCAGCCAACGCACCCTCGATCGCCTGGAGGAAGTGACGGTGGTGCCGGCGACGTGGTCGGTGGTGTGGGGCGAAGCCCCCACCGAGGAAGGGCCGGTGGTCTCGCCCCGAGCCACGGCTTCGTTGTTGGATTACCTGCCCAGCTCAACCCTGGTGGCGTTGGATGAACCGGAACGGTTGCAGGCCTGGAGCGATCGCTGGGTTGAAGCCGCGGAACGGCTGTGGCAAGAGCAATCTGATGTGCCCAAACGCCACCGTCCGATCGCCGATCTGTGGGCAGCCTGGGAAACCCTGGCCCTCACAGAACTGGAAAGCGATGAGGGCACGGCGTTGCCCTGTCGCGCCATCCCGGCGGTGCCCCACCAATTCGGCAACCTGGCCAAAACGTTGCGGGACTATCGGCAGCAGCAACACCGGATTTTTGTGATTTCGGCCCAACCGTCGCGGGCGGCTTCCCTGTTGCAGGAACACGATTTTCCCTGCCAGTTTGTCCCCAATCCCCGCGACCTGCCGGCGATCGAGAAAATTCAGGGGCAACGGACGGCGGTGGCCCTCAAATCCGCCAACCCCGTGGAACTGCAGGGGTTTTCCTGGTTGCCCTTTCGGTTGACCTTCGTCAGCGATCGCGAATTTTTTGGGCAACACGGGGCCGGTGCCCCCACCTACGTGCGCAAACGGCGGCGATCGGTCTCCAAACAGGTGGACCCCAACAAACTCACCCCTGGGGATTTGGTGGTGCACAAAAAACACGGCATCGGCAAGTTTTTGCGGTTGGAGAGCCTCACCGTCGACAACGCCACTCGGGAATACCTGGTGTTGCAATACGAAGATGGGTTGCTGCGGGTGGCCGCCGACCAGGCCAACAACCTCTCGCGGTATCGGGGGGCCGGCGAAGGGCGGCCGCCGTTGCACCGCTTGGGCAGCCGCGCTTGGAGTCAGGCCACCGCCAAAGCCCGCAAATCCGCCCAGAAAGTGGCTTTTGATTTACTGGCCCTCTACGCCAAACGAACCCAACAAATCGGTTTTGGCTACCCGCCGGATACCCCCTGGCAACAGGAGATGGAAGACTCTTTTCCCTACTTGCCCACCCCCGACCAGCGGAAGGCCACGCAAGAGGTGAAACAGGATATGGAAAGCCCCCATCCCATGGATCGCCTGGTGTGCGGTGATGTGGGTTTTGGCAAAACCGAGGTGGCGGTGCGGGCCATTTTTAAAGCCGTGGTGTCTGGCCACAAACAGGCGGCCCTGTTGGCCCCCACCACCATTTTGGCCCAGCAGCACTACCACACCCTACAGGAACGGTTTGCCCCCTATCCCGTCACCGTCGCCCTGCTGAATCGCTTCAAAACCCCGACCGAACGGAAGGAAATTTTGCAAAAGTTGGCCACCGGGGAAATTGATATTGTGGTGGGCACCCATCAACTCCTCAGCAAAGAAGTGAAGTTTCGGGATTTGGGGTTGCTCACCATCGACGAAGAGCAACGGTTTGGCGTGGCCCAAAAGGAAAAAATCAAAGCCTACAAAACCGAGGTGGATGTGCTGACCCTCACGGCTACGCCCATTCCCCGTACCCTGTACATGGCCCTATCCGGCGCCCGGGAAATGAGCCTGATTCAAACGCCGCCCCCCTCCCGCCGGGCCATTCAAACCCACCTCAGTCGCTACAGCGAGGATAAAGTGAAATCTGCCCTCCGCTATGAGTTGGATCGGGGCGGGCAAATCTTTTATGTGGTGCCACGGGTGGAAGGGATTGAAGAAATTTCCACTCGGTTGCGGGAGTTGGTGCCGGGTTTGCGGATTGCGATCGCCCACGGTCAGATGTCCGATGCCGAGCTGGAGGCCACAATGCTGGCTTTCAACGACGGGGAGGCCGATTTGTTGTTGGCCACCACCATCATCGAATCGGGGTTGGATATTCCCCGGGCCAACACCATCGTGATTGACGATGCCCACCGGTTTGGGTTGTCCCAGCTCTATCAGTTGCGGGGGCGGGTGGGTCGGGCCGGCGTGCAGGCCAAAGCGTGGTTGTTCTATCCCGAAGCGGGGGAACTGTCGGAGCCGGCCCGCAAGCGGTTGCAAGCGATCCAAGAGTTTGCCCATTTGGGTTCCGGCTATCAATTGGCGATGCGGGATATGGAAATTCGGGGGGCCGGCAACCTCCTGGGGGCGGAACAATCGGGACAAATGGATACGGTGGGATTTGATTTGTACATGGAAATGCTCCAAGAGGCGATCGCCGAGATTCGCGGCTCGGAGATTCCGGCGGTGGACGATACCCAAATCGATTTGGCGATCACGGCTTTTATTCCGGCCAGCTACATTCCCGATGCCGATGAGAAAATGAGCGCCTATCGCGCGGTGGCGGCCGCCCTCTCCCACCGGGAACTCAATGCCCTGGTGGAAGAATGGTGCGATCGCTACGGGCCGATCCCCACTTCCGCGCTGCAATTGCTGGAGGTCATGAAGTTGAAGTTGGTGGCAAAGCGCTTGGGATTTTCCCGAATTCGGCCGGAGCAGAAACAACACATCCTGTTGGAAACGAAAATGGAGGAACCGGCCTGGAAGCGGCTGCAGGAAGGGCTGCCCCACCATCTCAAACCGCGGTTTGTGTATCAGGGGGGCAAAAATCCCAAAGTCACGGTGCGGGGATTGGGGGCCGTATCCCCCAACCAACAATTGGCCTCGTTGCGGGAGTGGCTGGAGCTGTTGGCAACGGCTATCCCTCAACCCCTGCTAACCTGAGGTCAAGGGTTGCAGTCAAAAGGATGGTTTTGGGGGGAATTGCCGTTGGTGGGCGTAGGTGCGGCCCCAGGCATGGAGCGCATCCAAAACCGGCCGCAGGGTTTGGCCCAGGGGGGTGAGGGAATACTCTACCTTGGGGGGCACCTGGGGGTAAATTTGGCGGTGAATGAGGTCATCCCGTTCCAACTCCCGGAGTTGTTGGGTGAGCATTTTTTGGGTGATGCCGGGGAGGGCGCGATGCAATTCCCCGAAACGACGGGTACCGCCAAACAATTCGTGCAAAATCAACACTTTCCAGCGCCCCCCAATCCGTTCGAGGGTCAGTTCCACCGGACATTCCGACAGGGTCTCATCGGTAAATTTCTCAGCAAAGGATTCGGAGAACATGGCGGGTTACGAGGTCTGACGGAGGGCAGCGGCTTCGGTGAGGAGAGCTTCGGCAAAATCGGTGGCCACGGTACTTTTTTTGCGGCCCCGACCGATTTCGCCCCCGGCCATCAGGGCCAGTTCCTGCCGACACTCGGCGGGGGAGAGGCGAGTTACTTCCACCTGGGTGCGATCGCCCACCACCTGTTTGCTGACCCGAAAATGCGCGTCGGCGATCGCCGCCACAATGGGCTGGTGGGTGACGCACAGGACTTGGGTGTGGCGACCCAATTGGCAAAGCTGGGCGGCGATCGCCCGGGCTACCCGGCCCGACACCCCCACATCGATTTCATCAAACACCAGGGTGGGCAGGGGCGTATCCCCTTGGGGCAGGGCCAGACAGGTTTTGAGGGCCAACAAAAAGCGGCTGATTTCCCCGCCGGAGGCCGTTTCGCTGAGGGGTTGGAGGGGTTCCCCCGGATTGGCGCTAAACCAAAACGTCACCCGATCGCCACCGTAGGCGGTGGGTTCGGTAGGGGTCAATTCCACCTGAAACCGGGCTCGCTCCAGGGCCAGGGCCGGTAACCGCTCCTGCATCTGGGCTGCCAGTTGGGTCGCTGCCTGTTGCCGCAGGTGGTGAACGCCATCGCTGTGGCGATCGAGGGCCGCCCGGGCGGCCGCCACGGCCGCCACCAATTCCGCTTGGGTTGTGGTTTGCGAGTCCAGGGCCGCCAAATCCGTCGTGAGTTGCTGGTACCGAGCGATCGCCTCGGGGAGGGTGGGCCCATACTTGCGGCAAATTTGCTTGAGTTGCTGGCGGCGACTTTCCAGGTGGGTCAGGCGATCGGGATCGTGCTCCGTGTCCTCGTAGTCCCGCAAAAACCGGGCGGCCTCTTCGATTTGCACCAGGGCATTTTCCACCAAGTCGCGGCAGCCGTTGGCCCGTTCGTCCAACTCCGTCACCATCACCAGGCTGTGGAGGGCTTTGCCCAGCAAATCCACGGCGGCGGGAGATTCGTGCCCTTCGTAGAGGTAACCGTAGGCTTGCCGGGCCTGCTGCTGCAGGTCGGCGGCCCGGGCCAGACGACGGCATTCCTTTTCCAGATGGGTCAATTCGTCGCGGTCGGTGAGGGCGGCCGCCTCTAGTTCTTGCCGTTGAAATTCCCACAAATCTCGCTGCAGTTGGCGATCGCGGGTTTGGCTAAGGTGGGTTTCGAGGTGTTCTTTGGCTTCTTTCCAGGCGCGAAACAACTCCCGCTGGGTCTGCAAGGCCGCTGCCAAGGGGGGGCCCCCCACCCGATCCAACCATTCCCGGCGGGCGGTGGGGCTAGCCAGCGCGGCGGCCTGTCCTTGGGCCGCAATCTCCAGTAGGTATCCCCGCAATTCTTGGGTTTGGGCTTTGGTCATCAGCACGCCGTTCACCCGGTGGCGGCTGCTGCGGGCGGTGATCTCCCGGCTGCACACCAATTCCCCCTCCGTCTCGATCTCCTGGGTCTGCAACCAGTCCGCCAAGAAGGGATGCAACCCAAATTCCGCCTCGATCGCCGCCTTGGTGGTGCCGGTACGCAACATCCGCGCCGAGGTCTTGCCGCCGAGGGCCACATCCAACGCATCCAACACAATCGATTTGCCCGCGCCGGTTTCCCCCGTCAAGATCGCAATGCCCGGCGGGAACGCCAATTCCAGACGGTCAATCAGGGCAAAATTTTCGATCCGCAACGACAACAACATGGGCGCCGCCTGTATCTGCCCTACTATAGCCGCTGTCCTGGCCGTACCATAGGTACGTTTGGCAACCGAAAAAATACCGTGAACAATTGGCAACGAAAATGGGGGCAAATCGCGGCGATCGCCCTGCCCTGGGTGTTCATCCCGGCGGCGATCGCCCATACCGGCCACGGGGAAACGGTGGGATTTGACCACGGCTTTTTGCATCCCTTGGGCGGCCCCGACCACGTGTTGGCGATGGTGGCGGTAGGGTTGTGGGCCGGACAATTGGGCGATCGGGCCTTGGCGCTGGTGCCGGCGGGGTTCTTGGGGGCTATGGCCCTGGCGGCGGTGGGGGGCATAGCCCTGGGGCCATTCGCCTTCATGGAATCGGGGATTCTGCTGTCGGTGTTGGTGGGCGGGTTGCTGGTGGCCTTGGCGGTACGGCTGCCGGCGGTGACCGGCATGGCGATCGCGGGCTTGCTGGCGATCGCCCACGGCTGGGCCCACGGCGCAGAAATGCCCGCCTCCGGCAATGGATTGACCTATGGTCTGGGGTTTGGGCTGGCAACGGCGCTGCTGTTGTTGAGCGGCATGGGTCTGGCCAGCGTGTGCCAGCGCTGGGAACAGCCCCGCAGCTTGCAGGGGATCGGAGCGCTGGTGGCCCTCAGCAGTTTGTATCTGTGGTTCGCCTAAAACCTTCCCTTATCGGTAAAATGGGACGCAATTCTTGGCCTTAGTGCGGTGACCCCTTCCCTCCCGACCATTTTGGTGACCGGTGGTGCCGGCTTTATCGGTGCTAATTTTGTCCTGCAGATGCGCCAACAGCAAAAAGCGGCGATCGTCAATCTGGACAAACTCACCTACGCCGGCAACCCCCAAAGTCTGGCAGCGCTGAAGGAAGACCCCCACCACCGGTTGGTGCAGGGCGACATCGGCAATCGGGAACTGGTGGCCTACCTGCTGGCGCAATTCCAACCGGAAGCCATTGTTCACTTTGCGGCGGAAAGCCACGTCGATCGCTCCATTGTATCGCCGGAGCCGTTTTTGCAAACCAACGTGTTGGGCACCGGGATTCTGTTGGAAACGGCGTACCGTTATTGGCAACAATTGCCCAGCGATCGCCGCGATCGGTTTCGTTTTTTGCACGTCTCCACCGATGAGGTATACGGCTCGTTGGGGCCCACCGATCCCCCGTTTACCGAAACCACACCCTTTGCTCCCAATAGTCCCTATGCAGCCTCCAAGGCGGCGGCCGATGGGTTGGTGCGGGCCTTTTTCCACACCTACGGGCTGCCGGTGGTCACCACCAACTGCTCCAACAACTACGGTCCCTACCAGTTTCCCGAAAAGCTAATTCCTCTGATGATTTTGCACGCCTTGGCGGGCAAACCCCTGCCCCTGTACGGCGACGGTCAAAACGTCCGGGACTGGTTGTACGTGACCGACCACGTGGCGGCTTTGGTTCGGGTCTGGCAAAAGGGGATACCCGGCGAAACCTACAACATCGGCGGCCGCAACGAACTGACCAATCGGGAGGTGGTGCACCAAATCTGCGATTTATTGGATCGCCTGCAACCGGGGGCCCAATCCTACCGCACCCAAATCACCTTGGTGAAGGATCGGCCCGGGCACGATCGCCGCTACGCCATCGACTGCCGTAAAATCGAGCGGGAATTGGGCTGGCAGCCGCAGGAGACGTTTGCAACGGGTCTGGCCAAAACCGTAGCGTGGTACCTGGCTAACCCCGACTGGATTGCCGGTGTGCGATCGGGAGAATACCAAACGTGGCTCGCGCGGCAATACGGCGAACGATGAGTGCGCCCGGGCCTCGGCACCGGGACAAGCTGCCCTGGCTACGGGGGGTTTGGATTTTTATCGGGTTGGTGTTGACGGTGGGGGGCAACCTCCTGCAACCCTTTGCGTGGCTCCCTTGGTTGGGGGGACAAACCTTGGCGATTCAGTCTTCCTGGCAAGTGGGCGCGGTGCTGTTTACCGCCTGCATGGGGGGCAAAACCATCGGGGCGATCGCCCAAATCGGCTATTTGGTGCTGGGTTTGAGCGGATTTGGGGTGTTTTGGGAGGGGGGTGGCTTCGATTATGTCCGCAGTCCGTCCTTCGGCTATTTGCTGGGCTTTGTGCCGGGGGCTTGGATTTGCGGCCACCAGGTGTACCGCCGGGCCCCCACCCTCGAACACCTCGCCTTTGGTTGTGGGTGCGGCTGGGTTACCATCCACCTCTGCGGCGCAGCCTACGTGGTGTTGAGCCACCTCACCCGCTGGGGAGAAGTGGGTCCCCTCCTGGAACGCTATTCCCTCAACATTGCCCCCGGCCAACTGCTGATGATCTGCGCCGTGACCGTCTTGGCTTGGCTCCTGCGCAAGGTGTTGATGTACTAAAACGCCCCCACGGTCTGCCGCAGCAACAGGGCCAGCCGCCGACACAACTCCTCCAGACCCTGCCGCGCCTGGGCCGAAATGCACAACGCTTCGGGATGCTGCTCCCGCAACCGCGCCACATCCAAAGGGCGATCGCACTTGTTGAACACCGTCAAAACCGGGCCGGTGGGCAGGGGCATCTTCTGCAAAATTTCCCGCACCGATCGCTCCTGGGCTTCCCAATGGGGATGGGACGCATCCACCAAATGCAACAACACATCGGCTTCCGTCACCTCTTCAAGGGTCGCCCGAAAGGCATCCACCAACGACGGCGGCAACTCCCGAATAAACCCCACCGTATCCGTCAACAACACCGTGCCGATCCGTTGCTCCAGCCCCAAAAAGTCCCCCAAATTCAAGCGGCGGGTGGTGGGGTCCAAAGTGGCGAACAGGCGATCCGCCGCATAGGCCTCCGCCTTGGTCAGGGTATTCAACAGGGTGGATTTGCCGGCATTGGTGTAGCCCACGATCGCCACCGTCGGGATTTCCCGATCCAGCCGCTGCTGCCGCAACCGCTGGCGGCGATCGCGCAGATCGTTCACTTGTTGTTGCAACCGGATCATGCGTTTTTGCACCGCCCGGCGATCGGTTTCCAGTTTGGTTTCGCCGGGGCCGCGGGTGCCAATGCCCCCCCCCAACCGCGACAACGCTTGCCCCCGCCCCGCCAACCGGGGCAGCCGATAGGCCAATTGGGCCAACTCCACCTGCAACTTGCCCGCCGCCGATCGCGCCCGCTGGGCAAAAATGTCCAAAATGATTTCGGTGCGATCGCTCACCCGGAGGCCCACCCGCTGCTCGATATTCCGCAGTTGGGCCGGCGACAACTCGCGATCGAACACAATCAAATTGGCCCCCTGGGTCTGGGCTGCCACCGCAATTTCCGCGATTTTGCCCTCCCCCAACACCGTTTGGGGATGGGGCCGCTCCCGCTTCTGCCACAGCGTATCGACGATCGCCCCCCCCGCACTCTCCACCAACTGCCCCAACTCCACCAACCCCAGCGGCACGCCGGTATCGGTGGCCCCATCGCCCTGGGCCTGCAACCCCGCCAAAATCACGCGATCGCCACTCTCGGAGACCTCCCGCGCTCGGTAATTCCGGGCAAATTCCTCCTCCAGCCCCGCCACCAACGCCAGAAAGTCTTGATGGGCCAACCCCTCTGCGGAGAGGGGAGGCGATACCACCGTTTCCGTAACCGTGAGGTGCGCCAAATAAGCGCGATCGACATAGCCACCCCGCACAGTCAACCAAATCAAAGCATCCAAGCGCTGGGCCGCCAAAGCCGTCAGAGCGGCCCGGCCGGGGGGCTGCCGTTCCAACCCCACCGCCACACACCGCAGCCCACACAAGCGAGCTTCGCCGTAGCGGGGCAACTCCAACGGCGGGATCCGCGCGCGATCGGGCGTACCCAACCCCACCCGCACCACCTGGCCCCGCCGGTTCAAAAACGTGCACAACGGCTGCTCCATCTCCGTCGCCAACGCCGCCAAGCGTTGCCCCAACTCCGGGGTCACGGCACAATCTTGGGGCACCCGCACCCGATACAACCGCTGCAACGCTCGCAATTGGCTGGGCTTTAACCCCGTCACCGAACCAAAAACCGTATCGATAGCAGCCTTCCCGTCCGAAACCAATTCTTCTAGTATACGAACGGCCAACTTCCCGAGAAAATGTAATTTCTGTTACAAATTGTGGGGAAAGCGGTGCCTAGACTGGCAGAGTCTACCCACCAAACCGCAAAAGCATGACGAAGACTCCGGACGATGTCCTGAAAATGATTAAAGACCAGGGCATCAAAATGATCGACTTGAAGTTTGTCGATCTACCTGGCATCTGGCAGCACTGTAGTTTTTACTACGAAATGATTGACGAAGATGCGTTTACCGACGGCGTGCCTTTTGACGGTTCCAGCATCCGGGGGTGGAAGAGCATCAACGAGTCGGACATGGCGATGGTGCCCGATCCCAGCACCGCGTGGATCGACCCGTTCATGAAAGAGCCGACCTTGAGCATGATTTGCAGCATCCGGGAACCCCGCAGCGGCCAGCCCTACGATCGCTGTCCCCGGGCGATCGCCCAGAAAGCGGAAGCGTTTCTGAAAACCACCGGCATCGCCGACACGGCTTATTTTGGGCCCGAGCCGGAGTTTTTCATTTTTGACAATGTGCAGTACGGCACCGAAATGCACCAGAGCTACTACAAAGTAGACTCGGAAGAAGGGTTGTGGAACACCGGTCGCAGCGAAGCCAACGGCAACCTGGGCTACAAACTGCGCAACAAGCAGGGGTATTTCCCGGTATCTCCCAGCGATGCGTTTCAGGACATTCGCACCGAAATGTTGTTGACGATGGGCGAATGCGGTCTGCCCATTGAGAAGCACCACCACGAGGTAGCTACCGGCGGTCAAGGGGAGTTGGGTTTCCGCTTTGCCAGCTTGGTACAAGCGGCGGATTTTGTGATGACCTACAAATACGTGATCCGCAACGTCGCCAAAAAGTACGGCAAAACCGTGACCTTCATGCCGAAGCCCCTGTTTGGCGACAACGGTTCGGGGATGCACACCCACCAATCCCTCTGGAAAGACGGTCAGCCTCTGTTCTTCGGCGACGGCTACGCCCACCTCAGCCCCTTGGCCCTCAACTACATCGGCGGTCTGTTGCAACACGCGCCGGCGCTGTTGGCCCTGACCAACCCCACCACCAACTCCTACAAACGGTTGGTGCCGGGTTTTGAAGCCCCGGTGAACTTGGCCTACTCCCAGGGAAACCGTTCGGCCTCGATTCGGATTCCGTTGACCGGTACCAGCCCCAAAGCCAAGCGCTTGGAGTTCCGCTGCCCCGATGCCACCTGCAATCCTTACCTGGCATTTGCCGCCATGTTGATGGCCGGTGTCGATGGGGTGAAAAACCAGAAAGACCCGGGTGCTTCCTTGGATGTGGACATTTACGAGTTGTCGCCCGAAGAACTCTCGAAGATCCCGTCCACGCCGGCATCGTTGGTGGATGCCCTCGGCAATCTGGAAAAAGACCACGAATTCTTGACTTTGGGCGGTGTGTTCAGCAAAGAACTGATCGATACCTGGGTGGCCTACAAGTTGAACAACGAAGCCATTCCCATGAGCATCCGGCCCCACCCCTACGAGTTTGCTCTCTACTACGACTGCTAGCCTGGATTTCCCCTTCGCCTGCCCCGAGTCGGTCGCAGGGGAGACCAGACCAAACGCCTCCATAAAACGATTCCGATCGCCAGATGCGGTTCCTCACGCCGGGGAACCGCATTTTGGTTGCGCAATTTTTCGGTGCCATGAAGGATGTCGTCAGCCGGGGTTGGTGCGTCGCCATCTTCAAGAATTTTGTTTTTTAGAGGGAACCCGCAAGCCCCCGGGCATCCCCAAACGGGTGGCGGTGCTGGGGCCAGCGATGTGTGGGGTACGGCATTCTACAATGCAGAAGTCCTCTCACCAAAAGCGTCATGAATCCGCTGTGGATCTTGATTGGCCTTGGACTTTGGATTGCCGCTGGGGTTTCTTTTTGGATTTATAGTCATTTTAATTAA
>DMPD01000275.1 GCA_003456125.1 Cyanobacteria bacterium UBA8156
GCGGATTTGCGGGGCAGCAACCTGGTGGATAGCGATTTTCGAGCCGCCGACTTGAAGTTTGCGGATTTGGGCCTGGCCAACCTCGAAAAAGCCAACCTCCATGTGGCGATCCTGACGGGGGCTTACCTGGTACGGGCGATCGCCAACGAGGTCTGTGCGATCGGGGCCGATCTCAGTCGGGCGAACCTCAGCGAGGCCAATTTTTCTCAGGCCGATCTCAGCGAAGCCATGGCCGCCGGGATGGATGCGATCGGCACCAACTTCCGCGAAGCCTCTTTGGATGAGTGCAACCTCAGCCGGGCCAACTTGGTGGGGGCCAACTTCTTCGGGGCGCGGTTGCTGGGGGCCGATCTGGTGGGGGCCGATTTGATGGGGGCCAACCTCAGCAAAGCCGTGTTGGTGGGGGCCGACTTCAGCCGCAGCAACCTGTTTGGGGCCACCCTCACCGGTGCCATATTGCAGGACACCAAATTGGTGGGGGCCATTCTGCCCGATGGGAGCCTCCAGCCCTAAGGGCGCTTGGGTTCGCTTGCAAGGAACCGCCGTAGGTACAGACAAATTCAGCTTCAACGCTGCCCAAAATCTCCTTTGCAGAAGGGGGGGAGATCCAGCCCTCGCGGGCCGAACGCAGCACCTCAGCCCTTCCCGAAGAGGAGAACCCAACGGAAATACCGATGTCTTCTGGACATACAATATAGAAGACGTGTTAAGTAAAATTTTATGAGCAATCTCCCTCCCGATTGTCAGGATTTGGGAACGCCGGTGGAGTCCCTGCTGGGGTTGTTGGCGGAGGAGCCGACCCTGCGCAACCGCGATGGGCAGGGGGTGCGGGTGGCCCTGAAAAAGGCTTTGGCGCAGGAGTTTGAGATTGTGTTTGCGGGGGCCTTCAGCGCGGGGAAGTCGATGTTGATCAACGCGCTGTTGGGGCGGGAGTTGCTCTACAGTGCCGAGGGCCATGCCACCGGTACGGAATGTCGGGTAGCCTATGCCCCCAGTCTGGCGGCGGAACGGGTGGTGCTGACCTTCCTCAGTGAAATGGAAATTCGGGAATTGGCGGCGAAGTTGTCCGGAGATTTGGGGTTGGGAGTGTTGCCGGGGATTCATCAGCCGGAAGGGAATGAGCAGGTGCAGGCTGCGTGCCGGCAAATTGTGGGGGAAGAGGGAGGCCCCAGCCGCTCGGGCCGGGGCCAAAAAGCACGGGCGTTGCAGTTGTTGCTGGAAGGCTTTCTGCAGAATCGCGATCGCATCCAGACCCGCACCAATGCCACCTTTGCCATGGAGCAGTTGCCCTTTGCTGGCCTCAAAGAGGCGATCGAGTATGCGCGGCGGGGCAGCAACAGTTCGGTGTTGCGGCGGATTGAGTATTTTTGCCACGATCCCCTATTGGCGGATGGCAATGTGTTGGTGGATACGCCGGGCATTGATGCGCCGGTGGCCCGGGATGCAGAGTTGACCTACGCCAAGATTGCCGATCCCGACACCTCGGCCGTGGTGTGCGTGCTGAAACCGGCGGCAGCCGGCGAAATGACCCCCGAAGAAACCCGGTTGCTAGAGGCCACCAAAGGCAATCCCAGCGTGCGCGATCGCGTGTTTTTTGTGTTCAACCGCATCGATGAGACGTGGTACAACCCCCAACTGCGGCAGCGGTGGGAGCAACTGGTGGAATCGGAGTTTGTCGATCGCGATCGGGTGTACGCCACCAGTGCTTTGCTGGGGTTTTACGGGCGGTTGTTGCAAACGACGGGCCCGGGCGATCGCTTTGGCTTGGATTCGGTGTGGCGGGAGGAGGTGCACGGTGGGGTGGGGGAAGAAACCCCAGCTTTTGTCCAGCAGTTTATTCGCTATTGCATCAGCGCGCAGAAGCTACCGGCCACCTTTCGGATTTCTGCCAACAGTTACGAAACCCCCAACCAAAACTATGTGCGTATTTTGGGGCAGTGGGGGCAGCCCTTGCTGGAGCGGTTGGTGATGGATAGCGGCATTGAGGCTTTTCGGGAGGCGATCGTGCGGTACCTCACCACGGAAAAGCGGCCCTCCCTGTTTGCGGATTTGGCCGCAGATTTGCAGCCCCACTGCCTGGCGTTGCAAGAACATTTGGTGACCAGCTACAGGGAATTGCATGCCATCCCGCAAGATGTGGCGGCCCTCAAACAGCAGGAATTGACCAAACTCAGTCAAGATTTGAAGGCGATCGGCGATGGGTTCATGGCTTTTGTGAACCAGGTGCTCAACGAGACCGTCGCCAGCGATCGCAACAGCACCTACGAAGCAGATTTCCAACATTTGCGGACTCAGATGGTGCGGCGCTTGGATGGATTGTTGGCCAAATTTTCGGTGGCGGATTGTTACCGGCGGGCCCAGGCCAGCCATCCCCGCCATGCTACCGTGCCGGTGATGAGCATCCTCACAGAGGCATTTTATGTGCTAGCTGATGAACTGGAAGTGGTGTTGGTGGAAAACTCGGTGCGCCTGGTGGACAATTTTTTTTGGGGGTTGCGGCGGCGGGTGACCGACCAAGAGTGCTATCGGCAGTTGGGGCGGTTGTTGGGGGGCGACGGCGGCACCATCGCGGCGATCGCCCAATGGCACGAACAAACCCGGGAGGCGGTACGGCGGGCCGCCAATACGGAATGCGATCGCTATGTGCGGGAACGGCCAGAATTTTATGCAGAGGGGTCGGTATCGTTGTGGCAATTGCGGCAAGCGTTGCGGCAAGCCTGCGAAGCCTACGACTTCAAAACCATGGTGGAAGCGGAATCGGCCATCAAGCAAATCCTCAAGCTGGATTTTGAGCAGAAGGTAAAAGCCACGGTGTTCCGCCACTACCGCCAAACCCTGGATCAGACCCTCAACGATGTTTGTTTGCAGGGGGCCGCCCAACAGGCCACGGCGATCGTGCAGCAGTACGAAGCGGCTCGCGCTCACCTCACCGGCATCCTTGAGCAAGAAGCGATCGCCAAAATCCAACAAACCCAAACCCAACTGGCCAAGGTGCGTCAGCAAATCGGGCGCTACAACGAAGCCGTGCAAAGTATCAACCGCTGTTTGACTGCTGTCGGGGGCGATCGCCAACGGCTGCCGTTGATTTTGGACAGCGATTTGCTGAGTCCTCAACCCGGCGGCGAAGCCTTGACCGAAGTCGAAGCCAGCCCTGCACCGGGTTCGCCGTAAGCAGTTGTCGTGTCAATAAGGACACAACCACCAAGGCGTGTGCCAAGAGCAGCAGGTTTAAACCACAGTCCATCAAAAATAAAAATGCAAAAACCAAAACGACAGGTCGCAACCTGTCGCTGGGGAATGTTTGGGGAGGTTAAGCCGCCTGCGGATACACACTCACCTTTTGGCGGCTGCGACCGTATCGCTCAAACTTGACTTCGCCATCGATCAAGGCAAACAGGGTGTCATCCCCGCCGCGGCCCACGTTGTTGCCGGGATGAAATTTTGTTCCCCGCTGCCGTACCAAAATGCTACCGGCGGTTACGGCTTGGCCGCCAAATCGCTTGACCCCCAACCGCTGGGCATTGGAGTCGCGCCCGTTGCGGGTACTCCCCGATCCTTTTTTGTGTGCCATTTGTGCTCTCCTCTGTTCCTTGGTATCTGTTCCTTGGTATCTGTTCCTTGGTATTGCGTTCCCTTGCGGTCACCCCTTATTCGCACCAGCCGCCAGCGATCTCACTGGAACGCCAGTATGGCTGAGAACTAGGGACAGGGGCAGTGCCTCGACGACCGGTTTCTAGGGGTTACCTGGTATCGGGTGCCCTGCTCGTGGGTCTATTTTATCCCCAGGCTTGTTTATCCCTAGGCTTGCAGACTAATTCGCGCTGGAGATTTCTCCCAACGGCGAATGAATGGTTTCCACCAGAAACCGAGTCAGGTTCTGCCGGTGACCGTTCTTTTTGCGGGTTTTCTTCTTCGGCTTCATTTTGTACACAATCACCTTTTTGGCCCGCAGGTGGCGGATGACGGTGCCTTCCACCCGCGCCCCCTCCACCCGTGGCTGCCCCAGGGCGATCGCCTCTCCGGCTTTGACCAACAGCACTTCCGCTAGGGTCAGCTTGTCCCCCGGCTCTGCCGCCAACAATTCCAAATCATAAAATCTGCCGGGTTCCATGCGGTACTGTTTGCCCCCGGTCTGCACGATCGCATAATTCGCCATAGTTCCTCCCGAATCGCCGTAGAGGTCGGGCCTTGGGTTTCCCCTTTGTCCCGTTGCAACCTGTTCCGAGCGTTTTTGACACGAAGTTTTAGTTTACCCCTTGGTCTGAATTTTGCCAAGTCCCTAAAAACCCAACTCTTCCAGGATTTCATCGGCGAGGTCGAAGTTGCCGGTGACGTTTTGCACATCGTCGAGGACTTCGAGGGCATCGATCAGGCGCAGCAGGGGTTTGGCCACGGCCACCTCGTTCACCAAAACGCGGGTACTGGGAATCCAGCGCCATTCCGTATCGGCAATGTCATAGCCCTGGGTTTGCAAAAAGCGGCTGAGGGTTTCCAACTCCGTCACTTCGCCAAAGACTTCGGCCCCCGGTGGATCGTCCAGCCATTCGTAGCTTTCGGCACCGGCGGCCAGGGCATCTTCCAAGAGCCGCTCTTCTTCCAGGTGGCCCCGCAGCGCCAACACACCTTTTAAGGAAAACAACCAACTCACACACCCGGTTTCCCCCAGGTTCCCGCCGTATTTGTTGAAGGCGGCCCGCACGTCGGCGGCGGTGCGCACCCGGTTATCGGTAAAAGCTTCGATGATCAGGGCCGCCCCCCCGGGGCCGTACCCCTCATACCGGATTTCTTCCCAGGCTTCGCCGCTGCCCAGTTTGCCGGCCCCCTTGGCGATCGCCCGGTCGATGTTGTCGTTGGGCACACCGGCCGCTTTGGCTTTTTCGATCGCCGTGCGCAGTTGAAAATTCCCGGCGGGATCGGGCAACCCGTGTTTGGCGGCGACAACGATCGCCCGGGACAACCGGGCAAAGGTGGCCCCTCGAACCGCATCCACCCGCGCTTTTTGCCGTTTGATGTTGGCCCACTTGCTGTGTCCTGCCATACCCTATTTTTGTCGGCTCAGGTTCTTTAGGATAGCACCGGTGCTACGATAGCGAATCCGGGGGATATGGCGGAATGGTAGACGCTGCGGACTTAAAATCCGTTGAACGCAAGTTCGTGCGAGTTCGAGTCTCGCTATCCCTATGGATTTCGGCTTTTGGATCTCGGCGTTGACTCCCCTCTCTCAGCATGGGTGAGGGCCAACTTCCGACTACCGGATTTCTGACTCTTGCCCGGCGATCGGCGGTGGCGATTGCAGACGGCCTTGGCGATCGATCGCCCGGAGTTGGTTGCCCTGTTGCACGAGGGCCCGCCCTTCCACAAAACCGCTGACGGCCTCAAAGGTAGCCGGAATCACGACCCGCCCCGTTTTGTCCACAAAACCCCACTTTGCACCAATCTGAACTGCGGCCAATCCCTCCTGAAAGCGATCGGCACAGGTGAATTGCGGCGCGATCGCAACTTTGCCGGCCAAATCAATAAATCCGTAGCGGGGTGGGGCCTCCTCCGCAAGAGCCAGTTGCACGGCCGCCAACCCTTCGCTGAAGGGCAAGGCATCGGTAAACCGCAACGGAGTCACCGGTTGCCCTTGGCGATCGATGTAGCCCCATTTGCCATCGGCATACACCAGGGCCCGTCCTTCGGCAAAGCTCTGCATCAGATCGTAGGGCGGATCGATGACGGTTTTGCCGGTGCGATCGATGAAAAACCACCGGCTGCGCTGGCTCACGACGGCCAACCCCTCGGCAAACGGAAAGGCCGCATCAAATTGGGGAGGAATGACGATTTTGCCCGTGCCATCGATAAATCCCCACTTCGCGTCCGGCTTGACGGCGGCCAAGCCCTCGCTAAACCGATCGGCATCGGCAAACTGCGGCGCAATCACCACCTGCCCCGTGCGATCGATGTACCCCCAGCGATCGCCCAGCCGCACCCGGGCCCGGTCTTCGGCAAACGGCAGGGCGGCATCAAACCGCGGCCCCGGCACCACCTTGCCTTCGGGATCGACGTAACCAAATTGGCCCGATGGGGGCAAGACCGTCACGATTTCCAAACCGGGACGGCACGCCCAGACCACGGTACCCCCACCCAACCACAGGGCGATCGCCACTAGCCCGATTTTCATGGCCGTTTTACCTAGTACGCGGGCGTACCTTAGCACGATCGCTCCTGGCTGTTAAGCCTATTCCAGACCCAAGACCTCCAGGGCTTTTTCCAATACTTCTTTGGGGCGAAACGGCTTGGTCATGTACAGGTTGGCCCCCATGTCCAAACCTTTTTGGCGATCGAATTCCTGCCCCTTCGCGGTCAACAAAATCACGAACACATCCTTCAGACCCAGTTCCCGCTTGACTTTGCTGCACACCTCCAGCCCATTCATCTTCGGCATCATCACATCCAAAAACACCAAATCCGGTTTTTCGGTTTCGATGGTGCGCAGGGCCTCCTGACCATTGGTGGCCGTCAGCAGTTCCACCCCTTCATCCTCCAGCTTCTCCAAAGCCTGCTCCATCAACATCAAGATGTTGGGCTCGTCGTCCACAATCAGTACTTTCTGGGTCATGCTTTCGGCTCTCTCGCGTGTGGTAAGTTCCATCCAGGGCCAGGGGTATCTAGGTATTTTGCCAAAACTCCGACCCCAAAGATTTAGGGAACCAGGGGGATGGCTGCGCTCCGGGTAATTTGATCGTAGGCCGTTTCGAGGTTGCCGGGGAGACCGGGGGCACCGGTGGCATAAAACAGTTGGAAACGGTGGTTTTTGTAGGCGGCGGGAACTTCGCTACTTTGGGCGATCGCCTGTTCCCGGGTGAGGTTTTGGGCCCGCCACGAGAGGGCCAGGTTCACCAAGTCGCTGAAGTAGCGCTGCATGGCCTGCAAGCCCTTGATGTCGGTCACCTGACCGTGGCCGGGCACCACTTTCGCTTCGGGATAGGTAGCAATCAACCGGTACAAACTGCCCTGCCATTGGCGAATATTACCGTCGCCAATGAAGGGAATGCGTTCGTGGAACACCATATCGCCGGCATAGAGCACCTTGGCCGTGGGCACGTAGGCCACGAGATCGGTACCGGCGGCGTGGCCCTCTACGCGGGCCACCTGGACGGCGCGATCGCCCAACCAAAATTCGGTGTCGCTGTTGATGACCAGGTCGGGCGCCCGCAGGTTGGGATCGTTGGTGCGGTTGCGGGTATTCATCAGTTCGCGGATGGGGCCCCGTCCCACAATGGGGATGCCCCGACCCACCGCCGCCGGGTTGCCGCCGGTATGGTCAAAATGGTAGTGGGTGTTGAGAACATAACGGATGGGTTTGTCGGTAACGGTCTTGACGGTATCAAACAGCAGGTTGGCCAAAGCCGGCGTATGGAAAGGGTCAATCACCAACACCCCTTCGCTGCCCACCACAAAGCCGCCGTTGCAAATGGCCCGGCCTTCGGGCGGCGGAAAGTCTACGTCGGCAATCAAGGCGTAGGCCCCGTTGCCCAAGTTTTCGAGGGACAAGCCCGCCGAAGCGAGGGTAGGAGCCGTCTGCGCCACCACCGGTGCCGGTTGTCGCAGCCCCAGGAGCCAGACCAAGGCGATCGCCCCCAAGGTGACCCATAGCCAATGCCGTTTTGCCATGACCGTTCCGCATAATTTTCCGTGGTTTCAGTGTACGAGGTTTGGGGTACTTCCCCACGGTTCCTTGATTCGGACAAACGACGTGGCCATGGTGACATCCTCCCGACGCTCATCGCAAGCGATAGAGCGCGGGCTTCCCAACCTCACGATTGGGCATTTCCAGTTACTTCCTTTTATCGTTTTTCGCCTGATATCTAGTAGTTGCTGGTACAAACGTTAGGTA
>DMPD01000200.1 GCA_003456125.1 Cyanobacteria bacterium UBA8156
ACGGGGGGGGGGGGGGGGGGGGGGGGGGGGAGGATACACCTCTCAAAGCTCACTAAAATGACTATAGCTCCCCGAACCCCTCAAAAGTTAAAAAGGTTGACAAAGTTCCCTGCCATTGAGCCGTTGCTATGGCATCGTAGTTTGAAGCAGGTATCGTTTAGGGTGGTTGAGGAAAAAACATTGAAGAACCCATCGGGCTCAATTGTATGGGCAGGGCTCCCGCCGCGGTGGAAGACGTGGAGTCCAGCCAAATGGGATATGGTGTCGGTGGCGACCGGGGCGGCCGCGTTGGCTTTCGCAGCGGAAAAGCCAGTTGTGTTGTTGTGCTGCCGGGCCACCCTACCAGACATGACCGGGTTGACGCTGTTGAAACAGTGGCGACAGCAAGACAAAACCATACTCACGCCTTTTATTCTGATTTTACGCCGATGGTGCAAGCAGCACTGGCGGCAAGCGATGGTGGCTGGAGCCGATGACGTGTTGGCGGAACCGTTGGGGCCCCGCACGCTGCAGAAAGCCATCGAAGCGCAACTCCGGAAACAGCAGCGCCGCTTGGCGAAATACGAAGACATCAAACTGAATGGATTGCCGGTGCGGTTGTTGGGATCCTCCCTGGAGTTGGTGGGCACCTGTCAAGATTTGCAGCGCGAGGCCGCACCCGGCCGCCTGCACAATGCCGCGCAATACGCCTTTCATTTGGCGCGGTTGCAACACGAGACCCTGCGGCGGTATCTGCGTTACCAAGAACTGGCGGAGCCGTTGACGGCGATTCCGCAAGGCACCCGGCTGATGGCGGCCCCCCAAACCCTGTTGGCGGTGGCCTGCACCACGATCGCCACCCGTTACGGGCGCGTGTTTGATTTGACCTACCGGTTTGAGCCGGCGGCTTTGGCCATCAGCACCGTGCATTTGGAGTTGTTGGCCACCGAGCTGATCGACAATGCGTTTCGCCATACCCGTTTTGCCTCGCCGGTGACGGTGACCGGAGCGGTGGTAGAAGGTGGCTATCGGCTGGAAGTGCGCGATCGGGGGGTGGGCATTTTGACGCGGGTGGCGGAGGGCACCGATGGCGGCGCTGCCCATGGCTTTTATGTGGGGTTGGCGTTGGTGCGGCGGCTGTGCGGTTTGTATGGTGCAGCCCTGCGGTTTCAGATGAAAGACGGCACCCAGGTACAGGTCGATTTGCCCCTGGTTGACCAAGCCGTGGACTTGTCCCTCCAGAAACCCACCGCCTACCAAGGCAAATTCGCGGACAATCTTTGCTAAACTACCCACGGTTTGTTGGGAAAACCATGCCCTACAGTGCAGAAATTGGCCGTCGTCACCCCAGTTGTTTTTTGTTTCTGGTCGATCGCTCGGCTTCGATGGCCGATGGCATTGTGGGGCCCGATGGCCAGGAAGTGCCGAAGGCGATCGCCGTGGCCGATGCCGTAAACCGGCTGCTGGATTCTTTGGGGCAGCGGTGCGTCAAGGGCAATGAAATTTACGATTACTTTGACATTGGGGCCATTGGCTACAGCAACGAAGCCGTGTTGTTGTTTGAAGGGGTGCTGGCGGGCCGGGCGATCGCCCCGATTGGGGATGTGTACGAGAATCCGGCGCGGTTGGAGCGGCGGGTGCAGCACCTTGCCGATGGGATGGGGGGCACCATCGAAGTGGCCAACGATTTCCCGGTGTGGTTTGCCCCGGCGGCGGATGGCGGGACAGCCATGTGTGCGGCGTTGGCCTTGGCAGGACGTTTGCTGACCCAATGGGTGACCGAACATCCCCACAGCTACCCTCCCACCGTGATCAACATCACGGACGGCGAAGCCACCGATGGCGATCCGACGGAAGCCGCCAACTACCTGCGATCGCTGCATACCCTCGATGGGGCGGTTTTGCTCTACAACGTGCACATTTCGGCGGATTCTCCGCGCTCGATCGCCTTTCCCCAAACCCCCGAAGACCTAGACGATCCCTATGCCCGGATCATGTTTGAATTGTCCAGTCCGTTGCCGGAACCGGCCCGCCTCGCCGCCGAAAAAGAAGGGTATCGGGTGGGGGCCCAATCCCGAGCGTTTATGTTCAATGCCGACCCGGTCAAACTGGTGCAGTTTCTGGACATCGGTACCCGCGCCCACAACCTGCGTTAGGGCCTAAACCTTCACCGCGCGGTTGAGGGTGCGATCTACTTCCCGTTCCTTCTTGCCCCGCCACAGGAAGCGGAGGGGCGTGCCTTCAAACCCCAAGGACTTGCGGAATTGTTTTTCGATGTAGCGGCGGTAATTATCCCCGAAGCGAGCCGGATCGTTCACAAACAGGACGATGGTGGGGGGAGCCGTCGCCACCTGGGTGCAGTAGTAGATTTTGCCTTGGCGGCCGCCCCGGGAAACGGGGGGGGTATACCAGGTCAGGGCTTCTTCGAGGGCTTCGTTGAGAACCCCGGTGGGCACCCGGCGCTGGTGTTGTTCGGCCGCCCGATCCACACACTCCAAAATTTCTGGTACCCGTTTGCCCGTAAGGGCACTGACAAAAATCAATGGGGCGAAATTCAGGTAGTCTAGCTTGGCCCGCAGTTTCTCCGTGTATTCGTAGATGGTGTGGGAATCCTTCTCGATCGCGTCCCATTTGTTGGCTACCACCACACAGGCTTTGCCTTCCGTCAAAATCCGTTCCGCCAGTTTGCCGTCTTGGTCGGTGGCCCCGTCTACCGTATCGATCACCAACAGCGCCACGCTGCACCGGGCGATCGCCTTGAAGGCCCGGTTGATGCCAAAAAATTCCGGGCCGTACTGCACACTTTTCTTGCGGCGGATGCCAGCGGTATCGATCAGCCGATAGGTGCGATCGCCGCGGGTCACCAAGGTATCGATCGCATCGCGGGTGGTGCCGGAAATGGGGCTGACGATCGCCCGCTCTTCCCCCAAAAAGGCATTGAGCAAGCTGGATTTGCCCACATTGGGGCGGCCCACAATGGCCACGTTCAGGGGTTCCGCTGCTTCCGGCTCCACATCCGTTGGTGGGAAATGGGTCAACAACTGGTCGAGGAGTTCCCCGGTGCCGTTGCCGTGGATACCGGAAATGGCGAAGGGTTCCCCCAACCCCAACTCCCAAAACTCCGCCGCCTGGGCCAGCCCATCCTTGAGGGATTCGCACTTGTTGACCGCAAGGAGCACCGGCTTGGGCTGGATCCGCAACCATTCGGCAATTTCCCAATCGGCCCCCACCAGGCCTTCTCGGCCATCCACCACAAAAATCAGGGCGCAGGCTTCCGCCGCCGCCGTCAACGCCTGTTTGCGAATCAACGGCAGAAATTCCGTATCGTCATCAAACACCAAGCCGCCGGTATCCACCACCGTAAACTCGCGATCGCGCCAAAAAGCAGGGCGGTACACGCGATCGCGGGTGAGACCGGGCAGGTCATGGACAATGGAAAAGGCTTCGCCGGAGAGGCGGTTAACCAGGGTGGACTTGCCAACGTTGGGTCGGCCCACCACCGCCACAATGGGACGGGACATGGCAGATGCGGGAGAGAATCTTTCTATGGTAGCGCACTCCCAAATCTGAAAAAAGGGTGATGGGTTGCGCCAGGTCGCCGGTCGGTTCCGGTATACTCCCGTCAAGCATTGCAGAAAACCATGGGCAAATTGAACGTAGCCATCAACGGGTTTGGGCGCATTGGCCGTTTGGTGTTGCGGGCGGGGCTCAACAATCCCCATCTGAATTTTGTGGGTATCAACGATTTGGTGCCCCCCGACAACTTGGCCTATCTGTTCCAGTACGATTCCACCCACGGTCGGTATCCGGGCACGGTGACCGCTACCGACCATGCCCTGGTCATTGATGGTCAGGAAGTTCCCTGTACCGCCGTCAAAAATCCCACCGAGTTGCCCTGGGGCGATCGCCAAGTGGATGTGGTGGTGGAGGCTACGGGATTGTTTACCGGTTACGACGGTGCCGCCCAACACTTGACCGCCGGGGCGAAGCGGGTATTGATTTCGGCCCCCACCAAAGACCCCGACCAAATCAAAACCTTGGTGATGGGGGTCAACGAGGAAACCTTTGATCCGGCCACGGATGCGATTGTCTCGAACGCCAGTTGCACCACCAATTGTTTGGCACCCCTGGCCAAGGTATTGCACGAAAACTTTGGCATTGCCGAGGGATTGATGACGACGGTGCACGCCATGACCGCCACCCAACCCACCGTGGACGGCCCCAGCAAAAAGGATTGGCGGGGGGGGCGCGGCGCAGCCCAAAACATTATTCCCGCCTCGACGGGGGCGGCCAAGGCGGTGGCGCTGGCTTTACCCGCCCTCAAAGGCAAATTGACCGGTATGGCCTTCCGGGTGCCCACCCCCGATGTGTCGGTGGTCGATCTCACTTTCAAAACCGAAAAGAACACTTCCTACCGGGAAATTTGTGAGGCTGTGAGAACGGCTGCCGATGGGTCTTTGCGGGGAATTTTGGGCTACACCGAAGATGCCGTCGCTTCTATGGATTTTCGGGGGGATAGCCGCTCCAGCATTTTTGATGCGGGGGCCGGCATCGAGCTGAATTCTCAATTTTTCAAAGTGGTATCTTGGTACGACAACGAGTGGGGCTATTCCTGTCGGGTAGTGGATTTGATTGTGGCCATGGGGCGGCGCACCGGTCAGCTTGAAGGTTAACCCCATGACACTGCTTCACTTTCCTTAGCTATAGTTGGTTATAGAAAACCCCCCTGCCAAAAGCGGGGGGGCAAATTATAGTGGTTTCGGATCGAAATGAGACATTTACGAGATCGGAAGAGCGTCGTGTAGGGAAAGAGTGTAGATCTC
>DMPD01000171.1:0-246 GCA_003456125.1 Cyanobacteria bacterium UBA8156
TTTGTGGGCTGAATTTTAGATTCTCGCGGAAGTCAAAAGAATGTTCGTTGGTTTCGATGTCTGGCGTTACACCATTGGTCTGAAGTAAGCGAGCCGAGGTTGTGGTTGGGTCAGCCAACAAACCAGCCAGCAGGTGTTCTGGTTCAACTTGAGAGTTCTGTAATCGCGCCGCCTCATTTCGAGCAAAATTGATTGCATTGATTGCCTGTTCCGTGAACCGCTCGAACCCAAACTCGAAGCCAAAGA
>DMPD01000171.1:569-12326 GCA_003456125.1 Cyanobacteria bacterium UBA8156
AACCCAAACTCGAAGCCAAAGAGATTTTTGACTCGCCCAACCAGTGTTTTCATAGAAATGTGGGTCTCGTAAATGAGAACGTCTTCAATTGTGGCGTTAAACAGACTGGCAAGCTTGAAAGCCATATTCAAACTGGGATCAAACTTACCCGATTCCAACCCGTGAACCGCTTGACGACTGACTCCTAGTTCTCTGGCAAGGTCGGATTGCGACCACCGACGCAGTTCTCGAAGTTCTTTCAGCCGGTTTTTCATAGAGTGGTCTGCCCGCCGTCAAGCAAGACTTTACATCCTTGCAAGGAGCGTGTCAAGTATCGACCGCTAAAGACGTCTATGCTATCGTTTGTAGGGGTCAAAGCCCTCGCCCCAGCATGGCATAGCAAGAGCCTCGACCTTGGCGTCAAGCTATGGTGTTGGCAAGGCACGTTGGGCGCAGTTGGGAGGTAAAAGAAGCCAATGAATAAGCCTGATGTTCCGGACGATGATCTGATTCGTGTCGCGACTCTCCGCTCGCTTGGCGTGCTCGACACCCCGCCCGAGGAGCGCTTTGATCGCTTGACACGTATGGCGAGAAGACTGTTTGGGGTACCCATTGCCCTTGTCAGTCTTGTCGACGAAAATAGACAGTGGTTCAAGTCGCGTGTCGGTTTAGACATGGACGAGGCATCGCGCGATACCTCTTTTTGTGGTCACGCCATTCTTGGCAGCGATGTCTTCATCATACCCAATGCGGTTGAAGATGAGCGATTTGCAGACAATCCAGTGGTTGTGAATGAGCCACACATACGGTTTTATGCGGGATGCCCACTCAGAGCGCCGAACGGACAAAAACTAGGAACTTTGTGCATTATTGACCGGCAGCCAAGAAACTTTGAGAAGGAAGACTTAGAAGCCCTGGTTGATCTCGCATCCATGGTGGAACAAGAGTTTTCATCTTTCCGACTTGCCAGTATGGATGAGTTAACCAACATTTCAAACCGACGAGGATTTATGTTGCTCGCGCAGCATAGCCTGCATTTCTGTGTGCGAGAGAAACTCTCGGCCACATTGATGTTTATCGATCTCGATAACTTCAAGCCCATCAATGATAGATTTGGACACGCAGAAGGCGATCGCGCATTGACGGTTTTTGCCGATCTGCTGAAGAGTACGTTTCGGGATTCGGACATCGTTGGTCGGCTTGGGGGCGATGAATTTGCCGTTCTCTTAGCCAATCACTCGAAGGAAGAGACAGAAAAAACCGTTGCACGATTGTGTCAATCATTGACCAAGATTAATCAAGAGTCCAATCGCGGATACAACATCACGTTCTCGTATGGTGTCGTGGCATTTGACGCTGACAACCACCGCACGATTGATGCTTTGCTGGAGGATGGAGATAAGCTGATGTATCAAACCAAGAAGTCAAAGAAGTGAGATCTTCTCCACAATTCGCTCAACTGGCTTCTGATGGTTTGCGCAACCACAAGCTACTCCACTAGACAAAAATTCATCCCACTTCATTGCTACCGATGAACTTGGTCGCTACACTACACCCTTGGCATTCAGGGCCGGCGGCTGTTCCCCCTGGGGCCCAAAAAAACCGGCAAGCTGCCTATCTTGCCGGGGATCTGTAACCTTTCCTCGGGTTGCCCGGCCCGAGGAACACACAAGAGGATTTGGTATGTCTTACGTACGCTCTACGCCAACTTGGATGACGTGTTCGGCGGTGGGCGGAGCGCGGGGACAACGAATCATGGCTGAATTCCTCTGGGAAATGTAGTTGCTTCCTTTGGGTTTGAGAGGTTTGCCCTCTCCCGCTTGCGGCAGGCTCAGGCACCAGGGAGAGCGCATAAAAGCCCTGACTACTAAAATTGCCAAGAAAGGTTGGCATTAAAGTTGATGCCCGGCTGGGCAAAGCGATCGACCCGGAAGCGATCGGCGGCGGCAAAGTTGCGCAGATCGGCATACTCGAAGTATTTGGTGTTGAACAAGTTCAACAGCCCCACATTGAGCCGGACGAGGGGTGAAAATTTCACAAAACCCAGCAAATCGACGGTCACATACCCATCCGGAATCAATAATCGGGTATCTCCTGGCGCTCGTGGTGTCCCCACAAAAGTGCCAATCAGTTCTGCTCCCCAACGCTCTGCTGCCCCCCGATACCGCAACCCGGCAACAGCTTTGAAGGGATTGATGGTGGTCAGGGGGCGATCGGCGGTGAGGTCATCTCCGACCGCAAAACCCAAGCTGGCCAAGAGACTAAACCCCTCGTTCTCGGGCTGGAATCGGTATTCACCACTGGCTTCGAGGCCGTAGATGCGGGCACTGGCGGCATTCCGCGACTGAAACCGCAAAAAGGGACGGGTGAAGCCCGGCAAGGTCTGGGTGCCCGTGTTGGCAAAACGCTCGATGAAGTTGCTGTAGTTGTTGTAAAACGCGGCGATCGAGAACCGACCTTGGGGAAAACTCCCCCGCAACCCCAATTCAAACCCATCGCTGGTTTCCGCTTTGAGGTCGGGGTTGGGAGCCACAAAATAGCCCGCCAGGGTATTGGCAAAACCGCTGTTGATTTCATCGTAGAGGGGGGCCCGAAAACCCCGGGCATATTGCCCAAACAACCGAATTTCCGGTGAGAGTTTCCAGATTACCGCCAATCGCGGCGAAAAACTGGTAGTGCTGAAGTTGGCCGGCGGCGGTGAACTGTTGCGGAAAAAGTCCGCATCGGCCGTGACCGCTAGACCGTAGCTATCAAACCGCAGACCCGGAATGATGCTGACATCCCCCCACTCAATTTCGTTTTGGACGTAGACCCCCACCCGCAAGGTATCGGAATCGGGAAAATCTTTGGTGGGAAAGTTGTCTGGAATGTTGTTTTGGGTCTGGGCTCCGGTCACCAAGTTCGTTTGCACCCGTCGCCGCGGCCGTTCGTTGCGCTGGGTCGAAACATCCACACCATAGGTCAGGGTGTGGTTCAGCTCGCCGGTGGTGAAGGCGTTGCTGAGTTGCAGGTTGCCCCCCACAATCCGATCCAGAAAGTTGTTGAAGCCATCCCGTCTTGCCAATTGGCTGGGGGGCGTGCCCGGCGGTGAACCGGCAGGGGCAAGTCGCCGCTCTTCGAGGGTGGTTTCGGGCGTTTCGGTGTTTTGGTAATAGGCTTGAACACGGATCGCTCGCAACGAACCGCTGGGATTGTCAAAGTTGTAGTCGAGGCTGATCCGACTCCGGTTGGCGCTCAATCCTGAAAACAAACTGGCGATGGTGGTGGCCCCGCCGGTTTCCGGTTGAAAGTTCGGCGGTGCAAAAAAGGTGTTGGTGGCCCGGTTCAAAATGTCGGCGGTGAGTCTTAGGGTTTGCTGTTCGTCCAACCGGTAAACCAGTTTGCCAAAATAGCTGTTGCTGCCTCCGGCCTGCCGATCGCGAAATTGAATGTCCCCCAACCGGTTGGGTTCCCGAAAGTCCCGGCGACCGTACCGCCCCACAAACTCCAGGCGATCGGCGCGGGCCGCTACGGTCAAAGCATTGCTAAAACTGCTGTCGGCGCTGCTGCCGCCAATGTCCAAACGGGCGTAGCTGTCTCGATCGACCAGAAAATCGCTGGGTTCGAGGGTGCTGAAGGTGACCACGCCCCCCAAGGCATCGCTGCCATAGAGCGAAGAGCCAGGTCCTCGCAATACTTCGACCCGCCGCAGGGTGCCCAAATCCACAAAATCACGGCCGGTGCCGAAGGGCGGTAGGTTGAACTCGTTGGGGAGACGAATGCCATCAATTTGCAGCAAGACACGGGCATCGTCTAAGCCCCGAATGTTGATGTTACGGATGCCGGCCCGGGGGCTTTGCTGCACGCTCAGACCCGGCTCGTACCGCAAAATGTCCCGCAGGTTGGCCCCCGGATTGCGCTCCAGGTTTTCGCGATCGAATAGGGTCACGGTGCCCGGTGCGGCCAACAACTGCCGGGGGGTGCGGGTGGTGGTCACCGTGATTTGCAAATCGTCGCCCAATTGGGTGGGGGTGGCTTGCAACTGCCCCACGGTTTCCGGCTGGGCGATCGCCCCGGAAGCCATGCCCAATCCCCCCAACATCCCCCACCAAAACCCAAGTTTCATACCAAATTTCTCACTCCAAATCACACAGGGCCAATCACAAACGGTTCTCTCAACGGGCCGCAATTTTTTGCAGTTCGGCCGCGGCCTTGGCGATCGCCTCCACACTGCCGGGGTTCACCAGACCGTGGTAGTCAAAGCCATACACTTGCTTCGTCTGCACCGCCTTCAGCCGTTGCCAAAAGGGTTCGCGGGATAGCTGCTCTTGGAGGCGATCGCCGGTTTCCACCACCAACAACACGTCGGGATTGGTCTGCAACAACCGCTCTGGGGAGATGGAAACGTACCCCTGAAACGGACTGCTGCCTTGCAATTCGGCGGCCGCGTTCTGCAAGCCAAACCGGGCGAGCATGCTGCCGGCCCAACTGTTGCGGTTGGGGGTCAAAATCGGTTGCCGACTGGCCAACACCAACGCCGAAACGCCGGCCGGGCGATCGCGCCGCAGTTGCTGATACTGCGCCAACAGGGCTTGGGGATTGGCCCCCACGATTTGGGCAAGCTGGCGGGTTTGGGCTTCCAGGTCTTCCCAGGTACGGGTTTCCAGCAACAGGGTGGGAATTTTAAGCTGGTTCAACCGCTGGGCCGTCTGCTCGTGAAAGTTTTTGGCCCCGATCGCCAAATCCGGCTTGAGGGCCACAATCCGCTCCAGATTGGGCTGGGTCCGCCCCGCGCTGATGGTGGGTATCCCTTGCAACCGGGGGTTGTTGGCCATGAGGGCGCCGCCAGGAACCCCGACCAACTTCTGCCGATCCAACCGGCTCAGAATATCCGCCGAGAGGGACGTGAGGGCCACCACCCGCTGGGCGCTGCGGGGTTGCGATAACCCGGGTTCAATCGGAGACACCACCCCCGTCGTCATGGCCATGACCAAGGAAATTACAACCCACAGGGCAAACCCCTGCAGCCGTGACCAGGATAGATAACGATTCATAATTCCTCCAAACGCGCTTTGAGAACCAGACGGCGATGGTTACAGGAAACCGCTTCCAAGCGCTGAAACTCCGACAAAACTCGGGTGACGGTCACCCGCGAAGTGCCCAGCAAATCCGCCAAGTGCTGATGGGTGAGCCGCAGGGAAATCTCCAAACCCTCGTTGGTGATGCGACCAAAGCGATCGCCCAACCAATACAACAGGCATTTCACCCGCTCCCGCATGGATACAATGCGCGCCATCGCCAACAGTTCTTCGGTCTGGCGGACGTGCTGAAACAACGACTCGATCACCCCCGACCACAGAATGGGAGGCACGTAACTGAGGGTGGTATCGGTGAGGCACTCCAGTTCATAGGGATCGGTGCCGGCTAGGGGTTCCCCCACCAAATCGCCGGCCCCAAACAACCCCAGCGTCGAAACCACCCCCCGCCGCTCATCCCAGGTGATGGCCCGCAACAATCCCCCTTCGATCCGCCACAGCACGCCCGCGGGCAGGGGCACCGTTTCCCCACGGCGATGGCTTACCCGATGCACCGATGGCAAATCCACGAGGTTCCGCCGCATCGGCAACGGCTGCAACACGGCGGTCATCGCTTGTGTCATTCTCCAACTCCCTAAAGTTCACGGATTGGGCAATTTCTTGCCAAAATTTTTGCAACTCATTGGCAACAACAACGGGGTGGTGATAATGGAAGAAGTGCCCTCCTGTCGGCCACACTCCGCAGCGATCGCCCCCCCGCAGACGCGCCCTCCAGCCGCCGTAGTCTCGGGGCAACACCACCGGATCGTCGGCAGCGCCACCGACCCACACCGGTACCCCTGGCAGCCGCCATCCCCAGACCCGATCGCCGCCGGTTGGTGTCCCCAAATCCCGATCCAGCAACAATGCTAGGGAGCGGCAAGGAGTCCAATCCTCAACCCCAAAAAACCGTCGGGCCAACCGGGCTAGCGTCACCCACCGTCCGCAGGGAATGGCCAATCGTTGCTGGGCATAGGCCCGCCAATCGAAGCTGGAATAGGCCCCCAACCCCAGCACCGCCACCGATCGCACCGGCACGTGTTGGGCGACCGCCAAGGCCAACCCCGCTGCCGCCCCGTGGCCCACCACATGGGTATGGGCAGCGATGGCTCCCGCCGCCGCCACCGCTTCTTGGGGAAGACTCCCCACCGGCCAAACCCAGGTTTGCACCGGGCCGCTCTTGCCCAACGCCCGCACCAGGGGGCGATCGCTGTATACCCCCACCTCCCCAAGACTGAGGTACGTTACCGTCTCCTCCCTCATACCTTCCTTCTCAATTGCGAGTCGTTCTTGAGTTGTGTACAGGGATAGCCCTGCCCTGCATCCACTTCTTTGCCCATCCTTCCATCCATCTCAAACAAAAATCAGTCGCAACAAACTACCTGAATTACAGCATAGAGTACTCCGTGGTTTATTGCAAGCTATTCTCATTAAGAAAAGAGACGAGGAGGGAAAGGGTAGGATAGAAGCCGCTAGCCAAAGAGCTGGAGAAGATGTCGGAGCGAGTCCACTGGGAAAAGGTATTGGCGGCAGACCCCAACTGTGTGGAGGCGTTGTGGCGGTTGGGGGATCTCTGCTATCGGGAGGGGGAGACAACCCAAGCGTTGATTTACAAGGAAAGGGCCCTCGCGCTGGCCCCCACTTTGGTGGGGGTGACGGTGCACCGGCAATTGGGGTTGAACCGCTGGCAACAGGGACAGCGGGAACGGGCGGTGGTGGATTTCCAGCGGGCGATCGCCCAGGGGGATACCGAATCCCGGTTCCACTTGGCGCAGGTGTGGGCGGAACTGGGGGAGATGGGTCGGGCTTTGGCCGGTTACCAAGAAATTTTGGCCCAAGACCCCGAAAACCTGACGGCGTGGCTGAACGGGGGGGCGTTGTACCTGCAGCAACAGCAAACCGAGGAGGCGATCGCCTGGTACAGTCAGGCGGTGGCGGCGTACCCCGACCACGGGGAAGCCCAGGGGCGGTTGGGCAATACTTTGCTGGTGCAGGGAGATTGGGACGAAGCCCGGTTGCATCTGGAATGGGCTTTGGCAAACGATCCCGGCTATATCCCGGCCTACCTGGATTTGGCGGCGGGGTGGGGGCAAGCCGGCGACCCGGAAACGGCGATCGCCTATGCCCGGATGGCTTTGGCCCTCGATTCCCAAAACGGGGCGGCCTACGGGCATTTGGGCAATGCGTACCTAGAACTCAACGAACTGACGGCGGCTCAATCTTGTTTGGAAACGGCCCTGGCCTTGGGCCCCGATTTGCCAGAGGTGCCGGGCAATTTGGCGATCGCCCTGCTCAAGCAGGGAAAGTATCGAGAGGGGTGGCCCCATTACGAAGGGCGGTGGCGATCGCCCCAGGTACACTGGCCCGCCTGGGCGACTGCGGTGTGGTCGGGGGAACCGATCCAGCACCTGTTGTTGTGGACGGAACAGGGCTACGGCGATACGTTGCAATTTGCGCGGTTTGTGCCCTTGGTGCGCGCTCGGGTGCAAACCCTGACGTTGTTGGCACCGGCTCCGCTGCATCCGGTATTGCAGGGGTTGGGGGCGACCCTCACCACGGAACCCATCCCCCACGATGCGGCTTTGCCCCTCCTGAGTTTGCCGGGATTGTTGGGCATCACCTTGGGGAATTTGCCGCGGCCCCCCTACCTGCAAGCGGCTCCGGTGGCTTTGCCCAGCAACGGTCAACGACGAATTGGTGTGGTGTGGGCCAGCAAGGCCGGCCACCTCACCGCAGCCCGGCGATCGCTCCCCTTGCCTTTATTGGCTCCCCTCCTGACCTTGCCCAACGTGCAATGGGTGAGCTTGCAAAAAGAAGTCAGTCCGCCGGAACGGCAACAACTGACGGATTGGGGCGTTCTGCAGCCGGAGTTGGCGGATTTTGGCGTGACGGCGGCATGGGTGGCGGCCGTAGATTTGGTGGTGGCGGTGGATACGGCGGTGGCCCACTTGGCCGGTGCTTTGGGCAAACCGGCGTGGATTTTGTTGCCTTGGGCGGCGGATTGGCGCTGGTTGACCGATCGCGAAGATGCGCCGTGGTACCCTGCCGCCCGCTTGTTCCGGCAGCCGGCACCCGGTCATTGGGAGCCGGTCATCGCCAAGGTTCAGGGGGCTCTCCGGCAAGAACCGACCCAAAGGCCCCCATCGCCGATCGCCATTGGCTGGCAGACCGGGCAACAGAGCGGTTGGGAAGTGTTTGGGGCCAACGCCGCGTTGCATCTCCCCCACGCCCATTTGTTGATGCCGCCCCAGGGAGACGATCGCCTCCTGTCGTTTTATGGCGAACGATGGGCCCGGTTGCGCCGTTCCGCGGCCAATTTTCAGCAATTTGCCGAAGCCCAGGGCGATCGCCCCTTGTTGGTGGCCGGCACGGTGATCCATCCCCTGGGCAACCATCCCACGGCGGCCATTCTGGAGCAGGTACGGGGTGAGAAAAACGTCGCCTTTTGGTTTGCGGAAGACAGTTCTTTAACCCCTGCGGAGATTGGGGCCCTCCGGGCGTTTGATGGGGTGATCGCGGGTTCTCAGTGGAATGCAGAAGTGTTGCGGGCGGTAGGGGTGCGAGCCCCCGTGGTCTGGCAAGGGATCGATCCCAGTTTGTTTCATCCCGCGCCCAAAACCGGCTTGTGGGGCGATCGCTTTGTGATTTTTTCTGGGGGGAAACTGGAATACCGCAAAGGGCAGGACTTGGTGTTGGCGGCGTTTCGGTTGTTCTGGCAAAAACACCCCGAGGCGTTGTTGGTGACGGCTTGGCACACCCGCTGGCCCCAATTCATTGCCGGCATGGATCGCTACACGACGTTGCCGCCCCTTGTGAACGGTACTCCTGCAATTTTGCCCTGGGCGATCGCCAACGGCGTGCCCCCCGATGCGATCGTGGATTTGGGCCCCCAGCCCCACGAACGGCTGGCCCCCCTCCTCCGCGAAGCCGATGTGGCCTTGTTTCCCAACCGCGCCGAAGGGGGCACCAACCTAGTAGCGATGGAGTGCATGGCCTGCGGCATCCCCACCATCCTTGCCAACAACACCGGACATCAGGATTTGATCACCTCAAATCACAATTACGTTTTGCGGCAGCAGGGAACCGTACCGCCGGTGGCTCCCATTCGCAGCACGGAGGGCTGGGGAGAATCCGATATCGAGGAAATTTTGGCAACCTTGGAAACCGTCTACGGCGATCGCCCCACGGCCCAGGCCAAAGGGCAACAGGGGGCCGCCTGGATCGCCCAATACCCCTGGACTCGTCAAATGCAACAATTGGCCGCCGTTTTGCAAGAGATTTCGCCGCAAAACCCGGAACCGGGCGATCGTCCCGTTTACCGACCGTTGGGATGAAATCTGCCCTGTGCTATCGTCAAACCGTCAGTCGGAGGTGATGCCCATGGGTGACGACTTAGCCCTTCTCTACGAACAGGACATTTTGGGTTGGGCCGAGGAGACGGCGGCTCAGCTCCGGGCACGGGATTGGGAGCACCTCGATCTGGAGCATCTCATCGCAGAGGTGGAAGCCTTGGGCATTTCTCAGAAGAAGGAACTGATCCGCCGCCTGGTGGTTTTGTTGGAACATCTGCTGAAACGTTTGCATGTGAGTTCTCCCAACGATTACCGCGGCTGGGAGCAAACGATTCGCACCCAGCAGACAGAATTAACGGTGCTTTTGGATGTAGTGCCAAGTCTGCGCAGCCGCTGGGACATCAGTCTGGATAAGGCTTGGCCCCTCGCTCTGAAAAACGTCCGCCAAGAATATCCATCAATTGTGTTTCCGGCCCAATGGGAGGGCGATCGCACCATCGAAGCCCTTTTGGATCGGAATTTTGGGTTGCCATCCTAAAGCCCAAACTCGGAAAATACGGCACTTGCCGCCAGTTGGCAGCCCTGGATGGATGACACCGGAAGCCCAATCGGGCGGGTGCTTTGCCTTGGCCGGAAGGGGAACCCGCTATAATTCAAAAAGACGGCACGTCTTCAAGCCATGGAAATCCAAGTTTATCGGATGGTGTTTCCCGATCGGGTCTGTCCATCGGGGGAAAAGGTGGTGGCCCACCTCACCGCGGCTCAGCAGGCATTTACGGACATTCCGTTGCGATCGCCCGCAGAAGTAGCCGCCTTCAAGGCCCAGTGGCAAGTGGAAACCACGCCCCAAGTTTTTATCGACGGAGAGCGGATTGGCGGTTGGGAAGCCTTGTTGGCCCATCCCCAACTGGGGCAGGAGACACCGAAAACTTCCTATGCCCCGGTGGCTTCGGTATTTGGCACGGCGGCCCTGGTGGCTTGGGCGGCGCGGCTAGGGATGCCGGGGTTTATGGGGATCGCCCTGGCGATGTTGGCTTCCCTCAAGTTGGCCGATCTCGAAGCCTTTACGAAACAATTTGCCGAATACGATGCCATCGCCCAGCGGTTTCGTCCCTACGGCAAGGTCTATCCGGTGCTGGAACTGGCCTTGGGCTTGGGGTTCTTAGCCGGGGTGTGGCCGCTGGGCATCGGCATCGGCTCGCTGGTGTTGGGGGCGATCGGCGCCTACTCGGTGGTAGATGCGGTTTACCTCCGGCAAAAAAAGCTCACCTGTGCCTGTGTGGGGGGCAACAGCCGGGCCCCGTTGGGACTGGTCACCCTGGCCGAAAATGCGGCGATGATTGGAATGGGCTTGGCTTTGGCATTGGGGGGCATGGACACCCTACCGGTAGCCCAACGCTCTTTTAGTTCGGCCCTAAATTCGGGACGGGGGGAGCCAATTCCTGCGTTAACCAGGCCAACAACGCGGTGACCCGATCGCCCGTAGCCGCTTCGGCGTACAACCGTAACAGGGGTTCGGTGCCGCTGAACCGCACCATGGCCCAGTCCCCATCGGTCAGGCGGAATTTGTAGCCATCCCCCGCGCGGACATCGGCCACGGCGCTCCCGGCGATCTCGGTAAACGGTGCTTGGGCCAAGCGGGTTTCCACTTGCATCCGTGCTGCCGCGTCGGGCAGCCGCACATCCCGGCGATCGTACACTTTGGTAAAGCCCAACTCCTCTTGCAACCGGCGGTAATACTGCCCCAAATCCTCTCCACTCAGGGCCACCGCTTCCAACAAATACAGGGCCGATAACAGGGCATCCCGTTCGGGAATGTGGGTGCCGTAGCCAATGCCCCCCGATTCTTCCCCACCCAACAACGTGTTTTGCCCCTGGGCCCGATTGGCCAGCATCCGTTCGGCAATGTATTTATAGCCCACATGGGTTTCCCAGGTGGACAGATCGTAACGCGCCGCCACTTGGGGCATAAAGTCCGAACCGCTGATGGTCTTGATCAATTCCCCCTGCACCCCCCGCTTCCCGGCCAAGTGATCGATCAACACCGGGATTAAGATCTGCGAATTGAGGTAGTTGCCCTCCCCATCGGCCGCAGCAATGCGATCGCCATCCCCGTCAAAGGCCAGCCCCACCCGTAACGCCCCGTCTCCCATCTTGATTGCGGTCAAAAGGGGCTGTAAATAGGCAGCCAAGGGTTCCGGTGGGTTGCCCCCAAACCACGCATCCGCCTGCCCACGAATCTCTTGGCAGTAAGGCGTATCCGGCAAAGCCAACAATTGGGTCAAACCACCGGCGGCCGCCCCGTGCATCGAATCGACCCAAACCCGCAGCCGGCCCGATCCCACCGCCTCTTGAATCGCCGCCAAATCGACTTTGGGGCGCAGCGCCGCGAGGTAATCCGTCCACGGATTAAACCCTTGCACGGCCCCCCC